>NZ_DKIK01000187.1:0-23692 GCF_002454215.1 Acinetobacter sp. UBA6720 | reverse complement strand
AAAAATAGAGTGGCTAATTTTTCGCTTATGTGGACATCAATCCTTTTAACTTGATATGGCTTAGAGATCAGTTTCATCTTTAAATAATGATTGATTTTCATACGCTATCCGTTTAATTTTATAAATACATACTTTTTGTATGGTTTTGTTTGTAGTTGAACTTTATAAAAATTATTCGGGGAACTGTAAATGATAAAATTTATTGTAAATGAAAAGCCTAGTGAAAAAGGTGTACATCATATTCATAATGCATCCTTAGGCTGCGAAGACTTACCTAGCTCGGAGGATCAAATTCTGATTGGTTATTTTGCCAATTATGAGCTGGCTTATAAACGGGCAAGAATGAACTGGCCCAGAGAAAAAGTCGAAGGTTGTGACAAGTGCTGTTTTGGGTGAGAAGCATCAAAAAGCTTTGCAAGTCGCAAAGCTTTTTTGTTTTAGGCGGTATTTGAAATTCAGATAAACCTTATATCCTCAGCTTTAGCTTTAAGTCGCAAATTGATGAAAATACATATCTTAAATTGTTTGTTCATGCTGATCATAGAATATCAACAGTCTGTACGTTCTATTCAAGCTTATAATGCTGATGGATAAAAAGTAAGGTCTGATGTTTGCTCATAATTTTAAGGATATTTATGACTAAGTCTTTCAAGGTGGTTTTGCTTGGTGTGATTGCATTGTTGAATTCGTCTTCATTGGTTTATGCAGATACCACTTTGAGTACAGCAGAAAAACAGCTAAAAAAAGACAGCATTCGTTATAAGGCCTATATTCCTACGAGCTATACCGTATTTGAAGCTATTCAGGGAGACTTAAACAAGGATGGCTTAAAAGATGTAGTTTTGATCGTCAAAGCTACAGATCCGAAACAGTGGATCACTGATGAATATCGTGGAAAACTAGACCGCAACCGCCGTGGCGTGGTTGTGCTGTTGAATGTAAAAGGGCATTATCAAAAAGTCGTTCAAAACCTGTCGCTATTTTCCTCGGAAAATGAAGATGGTGGTGTGTACTTTGCCCCTGAGTTGGTGCCCTCTATCGAAAAAGGCTTGTTAAAACTGCATTATGCACATGGTCGTTATGGATATTGGGCCTACCAGTTCCGTTTAGAAGGGCGTGATATGCGCCTGATTGGTTATGACAGTTCAGATAATTTCGGCCCCTATGTGAACAGTGAAACCAGTGTTAATTTTCTTACCGCGAAGAAGCTCGTCAGAGAAAACCTCAATAAAGACCTTGATAGCGACCCTAAATTTAAAGAAATATGGAGCAAGGTGAATATTGCTCCGATGTATTTGAGCAAAATTCAGGACATCGACGATCTTAGTTTTTAGTAGCCTTGGCGTGGTTTTTGCTAAGTTAATTTTAATGAATATGCTTTGATATATTGTGTGAGCATGATGAAAAGATATAGGGGAGATGATGGAAAATAAAGAAATGGCGTTGATTGAAAATGAGAAACCGAAACTGAGTACAGTTGCGCATCTCATGGCAGGTTGGCCTTTATTTTTAGTGATCATTGGGGGTGCAATCGGCGGAGCCTTAGCTGTGGTTGCGTATGTAATTAACCGAAAAATCTATCTGTCTCAGCTCAGTAATATGCAGAAAGTTTTAGCGAACTTACTCTGTGGTATGTCTGCGATCAGTTTATGGTGGTTTATTGCAACGTGGTTGCAAGGCTATATGGGAACTTAATGTTTTGAGCAGTTTAATGCCAAGAAACCGAATAAGACTGAACGTATGCAATGAAATAGAATAAAAAACTGCTGATGTGTGTAAATTTCCTTTGTTTTTCTGAATTTTTGGAAATTTTTTTCATCCTATGACGAAATAAGCGAATCTTAGGAATTTTATTTCGTATCATTTTGCCTAATATAACGTTCAAGGGCACAGGAATCGAAAAGAGTAGTTTGCGACTCGTTATCTATCAGATCAGCGTCGTACTTACCCACAAGGTCTCGATTCAGCTTAGGACGCTATAGATTATCCATCTATAGGCAAAAGTTTAGAACTTACCCAGTTTTAATCGTTGAAGTTATCTCCTGATCCCAAAAAATCATAAAGCTTTATTTCTTAAATATTTTTATCCCATTTTTTTCAAATTATCTCAAAATATTACACTGAATCAGTAGTGTGTGAGCATTGTAATGTTTCACAAATGCCTATCTAAAAACGTCTAATTCATAACACGGAAAAGCATAAGCTTCTGCTATAACCATTAAAAGTCTGATAAAAAATATGGAACAACAATGAAAATATATGTCACCAGCATCATGGTCGATAGCCAAGAAAAAGCCTGTCAGTTTTATACAGAAAAACTCGGTTTTAAAGTCAAACATGATGTACCTGTGGGGGATTATCGTTGGCTGACTTTGGTTTCCCCCGAAAGTCCTGAAGGTGTTGAACTGCTACTGGAGCCTGATGCACATCCTGCGGCACAGCCGTTTAAAACCGCACTCAAGGCAGATCTGATTCCCTATACTTCTTTTCAAGTGGATGACCTCGATGCGGAATATGAGCGCCTGAAAAAATTAGGGGTACATTTTACCGTAGCTCCCACGCGAGCAGGCACAGTCAAGGTAGCGGTGTTTGATGATACTTGTGGCAATCTTATTCAATTGATGCAAATGTTCAAAAGTAATGAATGAGTAAGATATCTGCCTTTGAAGAAATAAAATCCTGAGAAAAGCGCTTTTATGTGCGAAAAAAATCACAAATTCGGTTCATTTGGGAAAATATTTTTTATATGAATAATAATCTAGGATTTTTTTCCAAAAACAGCCAAAAAGACTTTATCTTCGGGAAACAATCCCGTCCTTGGATTGTTAAATTATATCTCAAGGGTGTGACGGGATCGAAAAGAGTAGCATGCTACCAGTGGCGCAAAACGCGTGAGTAGTACTTACCCAAAAGGTCTTGATTCGGCTTAGGACGCTATAAATCAAAAGTTTATAGGCTATAAGATCATCACTTACAAAGTTATGATAGTTGAAGTAAACAACATGTTTTCCCAGACTCCCTAAAAAATTTCTCCAATGAATAAACAGCAAAACAAAAATAAAATTCTAGATTTCTAACAAAGTTTAAAAATCCTGCTGATTCAGTTCCTCATGGATCATTTCATTTTTAAGCCTCCTATTCAGTACTGACCGATCAACTATGATTTACAGGGCGAAAAACCAATAGCCGAGAGAGTTTTCTATATTGGTGAGATGATTGACAGTAGAAACACAGCTTGTTATTTTTCGCGCTCGCTTTTCTATGCTGTTATTTTCATGGCTTTAAATGACAACTTTGTTTATGCACCACCCCAAGAAGACTTGGTGATCGTTTATGAAGACGATGATTTGGTGGTGATTGAAAAACCTGCAGGTTTGTTGTCGGTGCCAGGACGTTTACCAGAACACCAAGACAGTGCCTACTTACGGGTTTTAGCGCAGTATCCACATGCCAAAATTACCCATCGTTTAGATATGGCGACTTCGGGGATTTTAATGTTTGCCAAGCACCGCGATGCCGAAGTTGCCGTCAGTAAAATGTTCCAAGCTCGCACGGTAAATAAACACTATATTGCTTTAGTTCAAGGCCAGTTGGATGCTGAAGGCAGTGTTGACGTACCGTTGATTACCGACTGGGAAAATCGACCACGGCAGATTGTGCACTTTGAGCTGGGTAAGCCTGCAAAAACGCTTTATCAAGCCCTTAGTTATGACATTGAGACCGATAATACGCGAGTTTTACTGACCCCGATTACGGGGCGTTCGCATCAGCTTCGTGTGCATATGCAATATATCGGGCATCCTATTACAGGGGACAAGCTCTATCATCCTGAACCGACAAGGAGTCCTTTAAAGCGTATGGCTCTACATGCCAGCTTTTTAGCCTTTAAACAGCCTTTAACAGGGGAGACTGTTACTATTCATGGGAACGTACCTTTTTAACCAAGACACATTTTTTAATAAAAACGAGAAATACTTAAAATTTGGGATATAAAATTGCCCAAAACACAGCTAAGTTAGAGTGTAAAAGAGCCTCCTTAATGTATAGCGAATATGTCCATTTAAAGTGTTAGGTTATGTGCTTCTTCTTTGGATAAGGTATTGCTGAGCAATTTGAGATGGGCTGAGAGTACGTTTGTCTGTTATAAGGCTCGCCGTTCAATTTACAAGCTATCTAATAGATGAGCCTCAAAAAATAAAAATGACTTTCCCTTTGGGAGATAGGCTATGTTTTATCTACTTGCTGTCATGATTGCATTACTCAGTACGATTATTTTTTGGCAACTCAGGCGCAGTCTCGGCCACAAAAAGCAGATTGAAATTTTAGAATGTAATTTAGAGCGCAGTCGAAATACCTTAGAGGCTTACGAACAACAACAGCATGAATTACAACATCGACTGACGAGTTTAAGAATTGAAGTGGGAACACTCAGACAACGTGAACAAGCACTAAGTCATTATCAAGAAATCATTGATGTCGAACATTATGTGATTGAACGGCTGAGCCAAGTAGAGTTGTTTGCAGAAACAGTTAAATTTGACGCCGAACAGATGCTCAATCAATGTCGACAACGGATTGAAAAAGTAAATCACTTCTTATCGGAATACGAGCTCAAAGCCAAAGAAACCATCATGCAACGGGCAAAGGAAAAGTTAGGCGCATTTTTTCACATGGCAGAAGAACGAGAGCAGTTGGCTGAAATTTCTAAAGCATTAAACAATAAAATTGAAACACACAGCCACATTTACCAACTGCCTTCAGAGCAGTTATTAGATGAACTCATCGAAGGCTATGGGAAAACGGATGCGGCCAATCATTTACTCAAAGTCCGTCAGCAGGTGATTCGTGCTGTAGAACATAATCAAGTGGTCACTTGTGCATTTTTGGATGAGCATCGGCATTTATCCGCCATCGCATTGCTTTCTCAGTTATTTAACAGCAAAGCAGACTTTTATTTACAACGCGTTGCTCAAGACAATCTCGGTTTGCTACTTCAAGCACTGCGCGATGACTTTACTTTAATTAATCACTATGGTGCTGTCTTTGGTCATGCCCGTATTATGGACCATTATCTTGCGCTACGGTTAGAAGAGTTAAAATTTACAGCTTTATTGAACAGTTTAAAAACGGGGGATGTGCAAGGACAAAGCCACATTGTGCTTGAACATCGAGTTGTACAATAAAGTTGCAAATAGATAGAAAAAGAAAGTGTAAAAATTGGCAGAAAAAATCAGATCCACCTGCTAAAAAATGAGCAAATTATGCTATGTTGAAGTCACTATTTTGTCACTTGCCAACGTTATATTGGCTCAAAAGATAACAAGGACATTCGCATGACACGTGATTTTGAATTATATCCAGATGATGACAACGGAAATGTACTTTGGCAAATGGCTGAGGATGGTGATGATCTGTCAGAGCCGCATGAAATAGAATATTCGATCGCCTTTCAAGATCAGTCACAAGCTGAAAAATGTGCACTGTATTTATTACAAGAAGAACAAAAAATTACCTTATTTGTCGATGAGGACAATGATGTTTCCGAATGGATCATTACCATTTATGTCTATATGGAACCTGAGTATTCTGATATTGTCGACTTAGAACAGTGGTTTACCAAAATTGCAGAGCAGTTTGGTGGTGAATACGATGGTTGGGGCTGTATGGCGTATGTCTATGATGACGAAGAAGATGACGACGAAAACTATGAGCAAGGCCAAGCTTAGGTCAGCACCAAATTAAAAGCATGTTGAAAAACATGCTTTTTTATTTGCTCTATATTTACGCACAATAACGCTACAGTTTCTAATTTCTAGCGTTTTAAACTAAACATGAATATTTGAAAAGAACGAGAAAAATGATGTCAAATAGTGTTCAGTTACACCGCGTATTTAGTGCACCTGTCGAGCGTGTCTATCGTGCTTTTACCCATGCAGATGCTTTAGTAAAATGGATGGCACCGCATGGTTTCACGGCTCATGTGGAGCAGTTTGATGTACGCGAGGGTGGTCAATATCGTATGTTTTTTACCAACTTTAGTACAGGCATGCAGCATTCATTTCATGGTACCTATCATGAAATCATTGAAAATAGCTTATTACGCTATACCGATGAATTTGATGTACCTGAACTGGCAGGTAAAATTGAAGTCCGTGTAGAGTTTAAAGAGGTCTCTGTAGGAACAGAAGTTCATATCACACAGTCTGGTTTACCAGAAGTGATTCCTGTCGATGGCTGTTATCTGGGGTGGCAAGAGTCATTGCAACTCTTGGCTTTTTTAGTGAATCCAGACATTCCCGATGAATAATACTTCGTCATCGTTGAACAATTGAATAAGTTGCACAAAAGAATAAAAAGGAGTTTTGCATGCCAATACGCATGAAGCGGATTTATGCACCTGTTGAAGCCGAAGATGGTAAGCGTGTTTTGGTTGATCGGCTATGGCCACGAGGAGTCTCAAAGCTTGAAGCCCAAATAGATCTGTGGTCAAAAAACTTAACCCCGTCCAATGAGCTGCGGAAATGGTATCACCAAGACATGGTGGCACACTGGGATGAGTTTAAGGTCCGTTATATGAAAGAACTGGAAGCACATCCCAGCGAGTTGAATGACTTACGGCAACTGGCATTGCAAGAGCAGATCACGTTACTTACCGCAGCTAAAGAAGAACAGCATAACCATGTGGTGATTTTGAAGCAGTGCTTGGAGCAAAAATAAGCTTAGGATGAGTGTTCTACGGGTAAAATTTACTTTAATCATGCATCAACGTTGTTTCTACAGAAGCAAAACCAAAGCCATAAAATAAATACGTGATTCACATTGTTTCGCCTGAATAATGCTATATTGGCGCTTTGAGCAATGCGAATTGCTTATTTTTTATTTTTGAGGTTTTTATGTCTTTACCCAACTGCCCAAAGTGCCAGTCCGAATATACGTATGAAGATGGTGACTTGCTGATCTGCCCTGAATGTTCAAACGAATGGAAAGAGGGGGAATCTACCGAAGAAGTGGTGGCAATTAAAGATGCCAATGGCAACTTACTCGCTGATGGTGATACAGTAACGGTAATTAAAGATTTAAAAATTAAAGGTTCGTCGTCTGTGGTAAAAGTCGGAACTAAAGTGAAAAATATTCGTTTGCTACCTGATGCTGCAGATGGTCATGACATTGATTGTAAGATCGACGGTGTTGGCGCGATGAAACTCAAGTCTGAGTATGTGAAAAAAGCCTAATGCGCTGAGTTTACAGTTAGCAATTAAAATGGAGTCAATAGGACTCCATTTTTTGTTTTAAACGATTTTGAAAGTAGATGAATTGTTTAAACAAGTGCACAGCATGTTATAAAGATAAAAAACTGTTGAAGAATACGTTATGCCTCATATCCACCTTGAGTACTCAGATAATATCGACACTCTCGAAGTTAAACCGATGTTGTTGGCTTTAAACCAAGCTTTGCTTGATGGTGAGTTTGTACAATTGGGCAATGAAGTGAAAAGTCGTGCCATCAAACAATCCGATTTTGTGATTGGGGTAGATGGAGAAGCAGAAGCTTATTTACATGCCAAAGTCTCTTTACTTAGCGGTCGAGATGAAGCCACGCAATCTGCTATTTCCAAGCTCTTACTTAAAACATTGCAGCAAAATTTTAAAGTCCCGACCGATTTAGTTGTACAAATATGCGTAGAAATTATTGAAATGCCAAGAAATAGCTATAGTAAATTGGTGCTAAAAGCCTAAAGTAGTTTAAGGATAATCAACCGTTTCAGCCGAGTTGAGAAAATGCAGTGTTGGCATTTTGATGTTGTCATGCATTATTCATATAGCGCTGTTATTTTAAAAAAAATAAAGATGAGTAAGGCAATAAATGGCTTTTTTTTATAAAAGAAGTCATTTATATTTTATAAAATTGGATGGTTTTTTATTCAAATCTGATTTATTTATTATTGCTTTAAAATAACAAGAGGTGAGCTTATGTCAGGATGGTACGAACTCAGTCAGGCAAATGACGGTCAATATCGCTTTGTTTTGAAAGCGGGAAATGGAGAAGTCATTTTAACCAGTGAACTGTATAAAGCAAAAGCGTCAGCCCATAATGGAATTGAGTCAGTTCAGAAAAATAGTCCAGATGATGCGCGTTATGATCGCTTAGAAGCCAAAAATGGTAAGCCTTATTTTAACTTAAAGGCTGCCAACCATCAGATTATTGGAACCAGTCAGTTTTATGCTACGGAGCAGTCACGCGATAAAGGCATTGAGTCTGTAAAAAACAATGGTGCAAGCGCCACAATTAAAGATTTAACAGCTTAATTTGCTATTAAATTATTGATGGGTTTAAGAATTTAAAAAACTCGCGTGTTAGCTAAGGAAGGCGCACGCGTTTTTTTATGGGTATTTTATGCGCATTGTTGGAGCACTATGTGGATGTACGATTAATTGGGGATGAGCATGCGGGGCATGAGATTATCTTCAAACTCAAGCAGTGGGATGATGCCATTTGTAAAATGGATGTACAAAATATTATTCGTCTTTGCCAGAGTGATGTCAGTTTGTTTGATATTGGATTTGAGTTACAAGGCGTACAAGCCTATCAGGAACTATGGCGACGCTATGCACCATTTTTTCAGGGTGAAGTGAAGGTTTTTAGGCGTAGCCTGAATATTTTTAGTCGTGATGGTTTGGCCTTTGTTCATTGTTATTCCAAACTTGATCATGCCAGTGGTGTGGCTACACCTGAGATCCCTTGGTGCCGAACGACACTGTGTTTTCTAAAAACGGCTGGAGAGTGGTTGGTTGCACATCAACATATTTCAGTGCCTGTCGATTTTGAGACACAAATGTCGAAGCCGATCTACTTTCTTGATTGATGAAAAACTGAAAGGCAGAGGCTTTACAGGGGTTAATCAATTCATGTTCAGACTGTGTTTTAATGAATGAATGTAGCTTTGACCAACGGAAAGTGTATGGCATTCCACGATTTTTACCGACTAAGCTCTCATGCGGTCATCACCAATGCTGTAGGGCAGGTTTTATTACTGAAAGCCAATTATGCTGATCAGGCTTGGGGTTTACCAGGTGGTGCATTAGACATGGGTGAAACCATTCATCAAGCGTTACTGCGAGAGTGCCAAGAAGAGCTCAGTTGTGAGGTCCAAATTGATTATTTATCGGGTGTGTATTTTCATGCGGCAGTGACTTCACATGCGTTTATTTTTAGATGTCATTTGGCTGCATCGACCGAGATTAAGCTGAGCGATGAACATACGGCCTATGCATGGTTTGATTTAGATCAACTGTCTAAAGTGCAACGGATTCGTGTTGAAGACTGTTTAAATTATACAGGTACGGTACAGAGCCGAAGTTTTTAAGCACAGGGTTAATATTCCACGCAAGCGGAGTGAAGTCATATGTTGAATAAAACGTTAGGAACGCTAAGCCATTCACTCTTGGGCGCTGTTTTGATCAGCACCTTATGTCAACTGGCTTATGCAGATACGGGGAGTTACTTTATACATAAGGACTGGGAACTTGCCTGTGATAATACGGGTATGTGCCGTGCGGCAGGCTATCAGAGTGATGCTCAGTTTGGTCAACCAGTATCTTTACTGATTTCTCGTCCCGCAGGTGCAGGCGGTGCAGTGCTTACCCAACTTCAGATAGAAGAAGACTTAGTGCAAAATATGGAGGCAAATCTGAGTGTTGGCGCTACTTCGTTGGGAAGAGTCACCTTTGATGCCCACAAAAGTACCGCAAAACTGTCCAGTGCTCAAAGTACGCAGTTGCTAAAGGCCTTGGTGGGTGCAGAAGATATTCGTCTCACGACCCAAGCACAGCAATGGCAAATTTCAACCGCAGGAGCAAATGCTGTTTTGCTCAAAATGGATGATATACAAAAGCGGGTAAATACACCGAATGCCATCTATCAAAAAGGCAATCAGTCTGAGCAAAATGTTTTACAACCCAAAGCCATCCCTAAAATTGGCATTACAGGATACCGACCTGCGGTTGCCAGCCACTTTGCCGTGGACAGTAAAAATGCCCATCAACTCTTTAAAAAGTTAAAAGCAAAAACAGATGAACAAGACTGTCCAAATCTCTATGAGGCGCGGTTTTTTGAGGATGATCGGGTTTCAGTCTATCCGCTGAATGCGGAACAAGTGGTGGTTCAAGTACCATGTTGGCGTGGGGCATACAATGAAGGTCTAGGCTACTGGGTCATGGACAAAGCCTTACAAAAGATTCAGCAGCAAGTTACCACATCAGGCTCAAGTTTTAGTGAGGCGCAAATTTTCTCAGAGCAAAAAGGGCGGGGCATTGCTGACTGTGGTATTCGTTCTGAGTGGGCTTGGAATGGAAAGGCTTTTGTCCTCAGTTATCAGGCACAATCGCAGCAATGTAAAGGCTTTGCGGGTGGTGCGTGGAACTTACCCACTTATGTCGCGATCGTTGCGCGAACGGATTAAGTCACACTTGTATTTAGTTTGAGAATAATGTCATCTAGTGGCTTAATACGTTTGACTTCATCCCATAAAGCTTTGGCTTCAGGATAATGTTTAGACATCATGCCGAGCCATTGCTTATAGCGTCCGACCATATTCATTTCTTTTTTATACCCACCGTTTAAGAAACGGATTTGTAAGCTCAGTAGCTCATTCCATGTCAGTAGAGGTGTATCAGTATTTTGACGAATACACTGGGTTAAATCGGGAGTGGTCACGGCACCACGTCCAATCATCAAATCTTCACAGCCAGACTCTAAGCGACACTGTTTCGCGTCTGCATTATTCCAAATTTCACCATTGGCAATCACATTGATCTTTAAGGCTTCACGAATCGGGCGGAGTTGATCCCAAAAAGCGGGTGGGGTATAACCATCGGCTTTGGTCCGTGCATGCACGGTAACCCAAGCCGCACCTGCGTCTTCAATGGCATGAGCATTGTCCAACATAAAATGTCGGTCCATATAGCCTAAGCGCATTTTCGCAGAAACAGGAATGTGCACAGGAACCGCATCACGTACTGCTTTGACCAGTTCATGCACCACTTCTGGCTCATCTAAAAGCACCGAGCCACCACGGTGACGGTTCACGGTTTTGGCTGGACAACCAAAGTTCATATCAATGGCGGGTGCACCGAGTTTCACAGCACGGATGGCATTGGCAGCCAGCATTTCAGGGTCATTACCTAAGAATTGAACATGCACGGGTGTTCCCGCTGCCGTTTTTCCGTCATGCAGTAATTCAGGGCAATACTGATGAAAAATATGATCAGGTAAGACCGAATTGGTCACACGGATAAACTCGGTCACACACCAATCGAAGCTACCCACAGACGTGAGCACATCACGCATGATTGGGTCAGTTAAGCCTTCCATCGGTGCAAGGATGAGTTTCACAGCGGTGTCACCAGTCAAATAGAAAAACGGTGTTATACGCAAATCCGATCACGCTGTCCAGTCTAATGCGTTTGGGTTAAATCGAAATAGTTTTGAATCTGTGTCTCCTCGACAAAGGCATCATCATGTGAAACTAAAATAACCGCCCCTGTAAAATCGCGAATAGCCTGTGCCAACAGTTGTCTTGAGTCGATGTCGAGATGATTTTCGGGTTCATCCAGTAACAGTAAGTCCACAGGCTGTGCTGCGAGACTGATACACAGTAAGGCAACTTTGAGTTGTTCACCGCCACTAAGTAGTGAGATGGGAAGCAGAGCCTTATCTCGTCGAATTCGAAGTTGGCCCAATTGATTTCGACACTCTTCATCAGACAAAGACGGATTCAATAATTGTAAATTGTGTACCGCATTCAGTTTTGGATTCAGCAGACTAAAGTTTTGATCTAAATATAACGATGCTCCTCGCTTGAAAATTTCTCCCGATTGAACATGACTATGATTTTGGATGGCACGAAGTAAAGTCGACTTACCTGAACCATTTTGGCCGCGCAGTTGGATTTTTTCTCCGTTATATAAGGCAAAAGAAATAGGCGAGATAGAGAGTGTGGTTAAAACCACCTCTTTTAAACGAAGAATTTCACCAGTTTGTTGAGGTTGAAAATGGAAATCAAACTTTTGTGACTTCATCTGTTCTAGCTGTTGCTGTTTGTTTTTGAGTTCGTCTTGCGCTTGTTCCTTTTGGCGAAGTTGTTGCTGCGCGACTCCCGATAGCGCTTGACTGGCACGTTCTTTTTTAAAGTCGAGCAGGATTTTGGCTTGAGAACCTGAGCTTCGTAATTTCTGCCCATACTTTTGCCTTTTCTGGGCTTTCATGCGTTGTTCATGCTGTTGGACTTGTAATTGTTTAAGTTCGCGTTTCTCTTGCGAGATGTTGTGTAGTAACGCCTGCTGTTGTTGCTCTGCTTGTGACTGATACTCGGCATAGTTGCAACGGAAATGTTGCAAGCCAAAATCATTTAAAACATAAGTATTGGAGATTTGATTTAACAATGTGCGGTCGTGGCTAATGACTAAACAGCCCGCAGGATGCTGAAGGATTTTTTGGCTTAACCACACACGACTTTCATGATCTAAGTGATTACTGGGCTCATCAAGAAGTAAATAATGCTCAGTTTGTAAAAAAAGGCGACACAGTGCCAGTTTAGTTTTCTGACCTTCACTTAGTTGAGAAACCGAGCTGGATAGATCTGTAGGTAAGTTTGCACTTTTCAGTAATTTTAACCATTCAGAGGGTTGATGCCATGCATGTTCGACGCGGTCATAGTCTTCAAAGCTTGCGGTAGATTGTTCAATACGTTGAAAACTTGCATGCAGGTCAGCAATATTAAGGGCTTCGGCAAGCGTACAGTTGCTTAAACGTTCGAGCTGGCTTAAGTGGGAAAATGGCATATGCCAAATCACTTCGCCACTCGCATAATTGGGTCTGTGCGCTTGAGTGAGTAAGGACATTAATATTGATTTGCCTTGACCATTACGTCCAATCAGGGCTGAACATTGGGCAGCGGGCAATTCAAAGTTTAAATGCTGAAAAAGTGCTTCATGAGTAAATTGAACACTTAGGTTTTTTACGGTACAGGCCTGTTGGGTCATTGAAGACTCCTTTGTACAGGACATACAAAATAAATTTTTATATAGAGATATAGGGTAGTAAATAAGTTTATTTTGCACGTCAGAAAACAAATAAATTAGATTTGACGGAAAATAAGACTTACTTCATTGGCATTACTCTAAGTAGAAGGTAGAAGAAGGGAGGCGTAATAGTTTTGTCAGTATAACAAGTGGATGAAAAATAATCTATTTGCATTATTCTAATTATAAATTTAAGGATGATTTATCAATACTATTGGCTACAGGAGCTTCGTCATAGACGCATAAATCTTTCACAGACCGTGATTGATTGGGGGGAATTAGTCAATTATGGAGGGGATGAGTTTATCTACATTGTCATTGGTCAAAAGCATTGTGTTCTGTTTTAGTGTTATTTCGTATAGGCTCTATAATGTTAAATGGAATAAAATTTTGATCAAGTTTCTTTTATAATAAATGAAAATTTAGGATATTAAAAATAATGAAATTACTAAGCTTTATACTGTTATTTATTAGTAGCAGTTGTTTTGCTTTATCTGGTGACGAATTCGATCAACAGTATCGACATTTGAATGGTGAACTCAATAAAGCTGTAATTAATAATATGATCTATTCTAGAGATTATGATGATAAAGAGGTTCCACTTTCAGAACAATTGGAATCTAAAAGTAAGTGGTGTGATTTAACCAAAGCTAGAGTAAATTTATTGGATTTTGTGATTCAGAATTTCTCTGCTTATAAAACATGGGTGAAGCAAAACAATCTTGATGATGATTCTAATTTGGATGATTTTAATAAGTTTCATAACAATCAGCAGAAATCATATATTGGTTGTCAGCTAAATCTGGAAGAATACCGATTAAAAATGTAATTAAATTATAAATACTAAGATGAGAGCTAGATGTTAATTTTAGAAAAACTAGAATTAACATCATCACTGTATACATAATTTATTGCATAAGTTTTTATAAATCAAATAATTAAATTTTGATGGAAGTTCAGTTTGCCTAAGCTGGGCTTTTCTGTTGGGCCATTATGTTATACATCTACTTTTTGAGTAAAGTACTGTACCCTTAATAAAGCGAACTCAACGAAAAGACGTCATCGACCTAAAATCATTTCCAATACAAACTTAGATCCGATAAAACCGACAGCCAACAAGAAGAATCCAATTAAGGTAAAGCGAATCGCTTTTTGACCTCGCCAACCGAAACGGTAATGTCCGATGAGCAAAGCCCCATACACAAACCAAGAAATAATACTAAAAGCGGTCTTATGTGCCAGATGTTGGGCAAAAAAGTTGTCAATGGTAAAGAAACCAAACACCAACGCCACAGTCAGTAAAATAAAACCCGTTTTAATCAAGTCAAACAATAAAGATTCCATCGCTTGAAAAGAGGGCAGTAAGTTGACCCAAAAGCGTTTCTTTTGTTTGTTTTTTAACTCACGATCTTGGAACCATAAAATCACGGCTTGTATGGTCGCCATGAGTAGTACTGCATAGGCTGACAGCGATAAAATAATATGAATATCTAAGCCCAATGAGCGCTGTTCAATAAATTGAGTGGACTGACTAAAAGCAAAACCTAAAATAAGTCCTGTCGCGGCCACAGGAATGCCAATCAGGTTCAAAGCTAAAATTGGACGATAAGTACTATAGAGTAGACTGAGTAACAGCATGAGCCCCGATGTAAATGACATTAAGACGAAAACGTCATAATTCACTCCCATTGGCGTGAGCATGTCATGGTACAAAACGGTTGCATGTAACAATAGGCCTAAGCCTAAAATAATACCAATAAACCAATGGTTTGGATCACGTTTAGCCATTAATTTGATAAACAAATACCAAAAAGAGGTGGTATAGGCAACTAATGCTAAGATGGTATAAACCAAGGGCAGGCTAATCATGTCAAACCTTTTTCAGGATGATGAATATTCATTTATATAAATTCGGTGCGAACTACAGTATCCTATAGCATTCTATGCATAAATTTTCTATTTTAAGAAAGATTTTTTTGCAACTAGCAATTTTAAGCGGATTTTGCAATGTTTGATACCTTAACGGAACGACTCACGCAGAGTTTAAGAAATGTTACTGGCTCTGGGCAGCTAACCGAAGACAATATTAAAGATACCCTACGTGAAGTACGTATGGCACTTCTTGAAGCCGATGTTGCACTTCCTGTAACTCGTGAATTTATCGCGAAAGTTAAGGAAGAGGCGTTGGGTCAGGAAGTGATGACTCAATTATCGCCGGGCCAAGCATTTGTTAAAATCGTGCATGACGAATTAACAAAAATGATGGGCGAGGCCAATGAAAGCCTTGATCTTGCAGCAAAACCTCCTGTTGTGGTCCTACTTGCGGGCTTACAAGGTGCAGGTAAAACAACAACGGCTGCAAAACTAGCTCGCTTCTTACAAGAACGCCAAAAGAAAAAAGTAGCGATGGTGTCTGCCGACGTTTACCGTCCAGCAGCAATTAAACAGCTACAAACCGTTGCAGGTGAGGTCGGTGCGATTTTCTTTGAATCGAGCGCTGACGAAAAACCGATTACTATTGCAACGCGTGCAATTGAACAGGCCAAAATTCAGTTTGCGGATGTCTTGATTGTCGATACCGCAGGTCGTCTACACGTAGATGACGAAATGATGGACGAGATCAAAGAACTTCACGCTGCGATTAAGCCAACTGAAACTTTGTTCGTGGTCGATGCAATGACCGGTCAGGATGCGGCAAATACAGCCAAAGCCTTTAATGATGCATTACCATTAACGGGCGTGATTCTGACTAAAACTGATGGTGATGCACGTGGTGGTGCGGCGCTTTCAGTACGTGCCATCACAGGTAAGCCAATCAAATTCTTAGGTATGGGTGAAAAGCTCGATGCCTTAGAGCCATTCCATCCTGAACGTGTTGCACAGCGTATCTTAGGTATGGGTGACGTACTTTCTTTGGTCGAAGAGCTTGAACGTAAAGTCGACAAAGAAAAAGCCGAAAAAATGGCGAAAAAACTGCAAAAAGGTGGCAGCTTCAACTTTGAAGATATGCTAATGCAGTTTGAGCAAATGAATAAAATGGGCGGCATGATGGGCTTCTTGGATAAGCTACCTGGCATGAGTAATGCAGGGATCCAAGATGTGTTGGCACAAGCGAACCCTGAAAAGCAAGTGAAAAAGATGGAAGCGATTATCCAGTCGATGACCATCAAAGAACGTCGTAACCCAGACCTGATGAACCCAAGCCGTAAAAAGCGCATTGCAGCGGGCTGCGGTATGGATGTGGTTGAAGTCAATAAGTTGATTAAACAACATGCACAAATGGCGAAGATGATGAAGAAATTTGCTAATCCATCAGGCATGGCAAAAATGATGAAATCATTAGGTGGCTTGCAAAAGCAATTTGGTGGCGGTGGTGCGGGACCATTGTTCGGTGGAAATGACAAGAAAAAATAAGTCAGCTTTCACAATGAGATGAGTAAAAAAGGCGCGTATGCGCCTTTTTTACGTCTGTAATCTATGCAACAAGAGGATAGAGCTAGTTTCTTCAGTAACAAGGGGAATAACAAAAACGCACTGTTTATGGACTGAAAGTTGCGTAAAATTTATTCGTTTAAAACATTATAATAAGAAGCTAGAAAAATGAGTAAATCTAAACAACATATTTACATCGTGCATGGTTATCAGGGATCTCCCAATGATCATTGGTTTCCATGGCTAAGCCAAAAACTTACCCAGATAGATGCTCACTTGGCCGTTAAGCGTTTGGTATTGCCACATAGTAATACACCGAATTTTGAAGAGTGGCAGCAGGCTTTAGCTTTGCAAATGTCAACTTTGGATGAAAACACCATTATTGTTGCGCATAGTTTGGGGTGTTTGGCAACTTTACATTACTTGAGTATTCAACTGCGGGAACGTCGAATTAAAGCCATTTACTGTATTGCAGGATTTAAAGCCCCTTTGAAGGCTGTTCCTGAGCTAGATAGCTTTATTGCTCAAGCGAAGTTAGACAGTGGGGTGTTACATTCACATATTGCTTCGCGTGTGGTGATGTTTTCAAATAACGATCCTTTTGTTCCACCCCCTTTAGTTTTGACTTTTGGACACTTTTTAAGTGCTGAAGTTCAGGAGGTAAAACGTGCAGGACATTTTATGGGAGAGGATGGTTATATTGAGTTTGAGTTGCTACTTAATAATTTAAAGCCCCTATTACTGTCTCAGACTGCGATTTCGACTCAAAATTGATGCTGAATATAATATTGCAAGCCTTTGAGTAATAAATCATTTTCAATGCAAGGTGCATAATGCTCCAAATAACGTGCAAATATAGGAGCATCGCCACCAGTTAAAATCAGTTGACGTGGGGACTGCTGTAAAACCTTTTCAATGGTACTGACGAGACCAAGCAAAATTCCATGATGCACGGCGTCGATGGTATTACGACCGGGCCCAAGTTGATCAAAAGCTGCATCTGGAATTTTAATACCTTTGGTGTTTTGAATGAGTGAATCACGTTGTAGGTAAAGATTTGGTAAAATATATCCACCTAAGTGTTGTAACCCATCAGCCAAGTCAATGGTCAGCGCTGTACCACAGCTAATGACACAATAGTTTTGCCTAGCATCGCGTGCTACAGCCAGTACTTGTAGCCAACGGTCAATTCCGAGCTGTTCAGGTTTTTCATAGCCACACTGTAGACCCGCATAGCTCGCCTGTACTTGGGCAAAGGTGATGGGTACATTTAAGCTTTTTAGAAGCTTGTTGATTCGGTCGTTATTTTTTTTGTCCTGAACCGAAGATACCCCAATCTGCTGAATATTTAAGTTTTTAAAATGTTGAATCAGTCCTAAAAGTAAGTCAGCAGGGGATTGTAAATGTAACTCAGCACCTTGTTCTATGATGCGATCTTCCTGCGTAATCCAATATTTCAGCCGCGTATTGCCAATATCTAACCATAGATTTTTCATGATAATCCTCGGTCTATTTAAATGACGGATGTTGGGCGCAAGCGGCCTTGGTAAAAGCATTCAACACCATTCGCGGTCTGAATTTGTACTGCACCATCATCTTGAATGCCTAAGAATATACCTTGAGATAGACCTTTCATATGCTCAAATTCAACCTGTTGCTGCATGAAGGCTGCATAATGGTTAAAACGTGAAGCTAAATTGGCACTATTATGAGAAAACCATAAGCCTGCTTGTTGAATGGCCAGATACAGTTCTGCCATTAAGTGAATTCGATCTGGTTGGGCTAAACCAAGCTGTTCAAGTGAACTGGTGGCTTGATCGAGCTGGGTATCTTCGACTTGATTGATATTGATGCCCACCCCAATGATCGCTTGGTGGCTCGATAGCGGTTCAACTAAAATTCCGCCCCATTTGCCTTGTGCACTATATAGGTCATTTGGCCATTTCACTTGCAAAGCTAAACCTTGTAAGCTCGGCATTTGTAAAATATTGAGCGCAACTTCTAAAGCCAAGCGCCCATCTATAGGTGCTTTGCTTTGTAACAATGTGCTTAAATAGATGTTTCCTTCTGGGGACACCCATTGTCGTTGGCGTTGTCCACGGCCGTGTGTTTGCCGTGTGCTACACACTAAAACACTCTGAATCCCTTTTTGTGCAATCTCTCGCACATCGTCATTGGTGGATGTGGTAACTGGTTTTAGCAATAAAACTTCAGGGAGTTGCTGTGCTTCAGCGAGAAGTTGTTGTAATTGGCGTGTCTCTAAATCCATATGAATCTGAGAAAAGTGGAAATGATCATGGAGTTAATCATATATTTGCTGATTGGTGCAATCGCTGGTTTTACTGCGGGGCTGTTTGGCGTTGGTGGCGGGCTGATTATTGTACCAATTTTATATGTGGTGTTTACTCATCTGAACTATGATCCCAGTGTCATTATGCATATGGCAGTGGGAACTTCGTTGGCCACAATTATTGTCACGTCAATGAGCTCCGTGAGTGCGCACCATAAACGGGGAGCAGTGTTGTGGTCGGTATTTCGTAATTTAGCTCCTGGGTTGGTTGTGGGGGCATTTTTAGGTGCAGGCATTGCTGACTATATGTCGGGACATGGCTTACAACTGCTCATTGGTTTCTTTGCTGTTTGGGTGGCGTACAAAATGTTTAGTGGCGCACATGTCGAGGTCGATCCATCGCGTCAGTTGCCGTCAACAGGACGACAGTTATTTGCTGGAGCAGGTATTGGTGTGGCTTCTGCGATTTTTGGCATTGGTGGTGGAAGTTTGACAGTGCCGTACTTAAACCGGCATGGGGTCGTTATGCAAAAAGCGGTGGCGACATCAGCAGCTTGTGGCTTACCTATTGCAGTAGCTGGCGCTTTAGGCTTTATGTGGTTTGGTCATCGAGCTGAGGTCAATGTACCGAATACCATTGGTTATATTCATGTCTATGCCTTTTTCGGGATTGCGATGATGAGCTTCATTACTGCCAAGTTTGGGGCAAAAGTAGCGCACCATTTGTCGCCAGCGATGTTGAAAAAGTGTTTTGCGGGGTTATTAATTGTCGTTGGGCTATATTTTATTTATCAAGGTTTTAGTTCTTAAATAAGCGCGAAAATCTTGTCTAGCTTGATTTTCATTGGCATTATAGACGGTAAAATTGTCTGACAATGACATGGTGTTTACCGTTTAATCTCAGGTAAAACTTAAAAATAGGTCACTAAAGACCATGGATTGCATCTTATAAAAACAAGTTAGGAACAGTATGCAAGCACATGATACAGAGAGTTTGTCCGAACAAATTGCCAAGCACATCAGTGAACAAATTATTCGCGGTGAGTTGGTTGAAGGTGAGCGAATACAAGAATTACGTATTGCCGCAGAACTGGATGTGAGTCGTGGTTCTGTGCGTGAAGCTTTGTTATTGCTTGAACGTACCCATCTGATTGAAATTTATCCGCGCCGTGGCGCGATTGTCTCAGAAATGTCAGCCCAACAAGTGCGCGCCTTGTTTGATACCAGCAGCCTGCTTTTGGGGCAAATTGTGCAACGTATTGCGGAGACATGGCGTAGCTATGAAGCGGAACGTTTGCAATTGTTATTGGATGAATTGAGCAATCAGTTGAAACAAGGCAGTATCGAAAAATTTTATGATTTAATTTTTGAAGGATTGGCACGTCAGCATGAAATGGTGGGCAATCCTTATCTGATGAAGTTCTATCAAGAGCTATTACCCTCGATACGTCGAAGCTATTTTTTAACCTTAAATACTTCACGTAGAGAGTTACAAGAATCTTATGATTTATTTAAACTAGTGACTGATGCGGTTTTAATCAGAAAATCACAACAAGCTACTTTATTTATGGAAGATTTTTGTCGACACTTACGTAACTTGGTGTTGGAATCTCTGACCCGAATGAAACAAATTGAACTTGCGTGGGCGAGACGCTCACGACGTTAGTCAGGACATTATGCGTTTAAGCAGTTTAAAACTTTCCGGCTTCAAATCTTTTGCCGACAGTACTACATTACACTTTAAAGATAGCCGTACCGCTGTGGTTGGGCCGAATGGTTGTGGTAAATCCAATGTAATCGACGCGATCCGTTGGGTCATGGGTGAATCCAGTGCACGTCAGTTGCGTGGTGGCAGTATGCAGGATGTCATTTTTACAGGCACGGCAAAGCGCAAGCCGGTTAGTGTCGCAAGTGTAGAACTGCGTTTTGACAACACCTATGGCAAGTTAGGTGGCAGTTATAATGCCTATACTGAACTGGCAGTTAAGCGTCAGGTCAACCGAGATGGTAAGTCTGAATACTTTTTAAATGGCACCAAATGTCGTCGTCGGGATATTACCGATATATTCTTAGGCACAGGTTTAGGGCCACGTTCTTATTCGATTATTGAACAGGGCATGATCAACCGTTTGGTTGATGCAAAACCTGAAGAAATGCGGGTGTTTATTGAGGAAGCCGCAGGAGTTTCACGTTATCAAGCACGTCGCCGTGAAACTTTATTGCATTTGGATCACACCACGCAAAACTTATCGCGTTTAGAAGATATTGCCTCTGAGTTAAGATCACAGTTAAAAACTTTAAAACGGCAGGCCGAAACCGCGATTCAGTACAAAACACTGGAAAGTCAAATTCGCACCATTAAAGTCGAAGTTTTATCTTTTCAATGCGAACAAAGCAGTCGTTTACAGCAAGAATATACGCTACACATGAATGATTTGGGCGATCAGTTCAAGTTAGTCCGTTCAGAGTTAACCACTTTAGAGCATGATTTGACTTCAACCAGTGAGCTATTTCAACGCCTGATTCAGCAGTCCACGCCCCTACAGAGTGAGTGGCAACAGGCCGAGAAAAAGCTGGCTGAGTTGAAAATGACTTTGGAACAAAAGCAGAGCTTGTTCCAGCAAAATACGACGACTTTGGCACAGCTTGAACAGCAGAAGGCGCAAACCAAAGAACGTATGCAGTTGATCGAGTTGCAACTGGAAAGTTTGCACGAACAAAATGAGCTTCATACCGAACAGTTACAACAGCAAGAAAGTCAAAACCAACAGCAAAGCCAAGGCTTAACGGATTTAAAAGCACAGCAGCAACAATTGCTTCAACAGTTTGAACAAGTCAAAAGTTTGGTTGAAAAACAACAGCAACAAAAAACGCAAATGTTGGCGCAAAGTGAACAGTTGGCCAAAAACATTTTACGTTTTGAACAACAAAAGCAAATTTTAGAGCAACAAGCGGCGCAAATTCAAAACCAAAGCCAGTTGGATGCGATAGACCAATTGTTGCATGCCAAGCAAGACGCCGAGGCACAGCAGTTACAACGTGAGCAAAGTATCATTGAGGTGCAGTTACAGCTAGATGATTTGCGTATTCAGCATCAAGCTGCTCAAACTGAGTTGAATCAGCACAAAGCAGATATACAGGTCTTAAGTGCAGAACAGAAACATCTAAAGCAGCTATTGGTCAAAGTCAGCGCCTTAAAAAATAGTGATCATCCACAGTTGATGCACGTGCTGAAGCTTAAAGATGCGGCTAAAACCCATGCCACGCTGGTCGAGAAATTCTTAGCCAAATGGCTTTCAGCGCATTGTTTGGAAAACAGCGATGCATTCACCGATGCGGTTGCACGTCAGTTAACGCCTCAGCCACATGTTGAACTAATCGAAATTGCAGGTTGCGATAGCCTAGCCAGTTGGATTGAATCACCGCAGTCCTCTTTGTGGCAACAGGTGGGAGTGACCACCAACTTAAAACAAGCCCTCGCTTTGCAAAAGCAATTGAAAGATGGTCAGTCTCTTCTAAGTTTAGACGGTTATCATGTTGGCGTGGACTGGGTGATTGGTCTGGATTATGACGAAGCGAGCCAAGCTGGACAGGGGGCACTCAGTCATCGAATTCGTTTAGATGAAATTGAACAGAGTCTTGCTGAAAAAACAGGACTTCTGACTCAGCTTGAAACGAAAACCACAGAACTTCGTACTCAAGTTCAAGCAGTAGATGAGCAGTTAAAAGCGGATCAACAGCTATTGAAAAAAGAAGTTCAAGCAACCCAACAGATTGACTTGAATATCGCCAAAGTACAAAGTACCAACCAAGCCTTTGAAGTGCAAAAACAACAATTGGCCAATCAATTGGCACAGTTAGACAGTCAACTCGAAGAAGATGCCATGCAAAAAGATGATCTAGAGATTGATCTGCATGCATTGAATATTAAGCTTGAGCAAAACTTGCCTAACTACAAAACCATGCAGTTCCAAGTGGAGTCTTTGACTGAGCAACTGGATGACAGCCAGCAGCAGGCACAGCAGGTTTGGCAAGCACTTGAAATGGTACGTCGTCAGGCAGTGCAAACCACACAGCAGATTGAACTGTTAGAAAAAGACCGTACTTTTTTAAAAGCACAGTATCAGCAAATTTTGTCGCAGATGGAACAGGCCAAAAAGTTTATTGACCCTGTACAACTGGAGCTACCTGCCTTAGAAAGCCAGTTTAGTGAACAAGCACAGATCACTGAAAAGTTACAAAAAACATGGTCTGAATGGCAAGTTGAGCTGAATGCGGTGCAAGAGCGTCAGCAGAGTTTGACCGAACAACGTCATCAGCATCAGCAACAAGATGAAAAGCTGAGAACTCAGTTAGAAGAAAAACGTTTGGCGTGGCAAGCTGCAAAGTCAGACTTACAACATTATTCTGAACAGCTGAAAGAGATGAATGTTGAAGCTATTGAGGGTTTGAACATTGAGATCAGTAGCCATCAACAAGTTCTAGAAAAAGCACAGCAGCAGTTTGAGAAATTGGGTGCAGTGAATTTGGCAGCTTCAGAAGAATATGAAGAAGTGTCTAAACGTTTTGAAGAATTGAGTCATCAAATTCAAGATTTGGAAAATACCGTTGAACAGTTGCGTGCTGCAATGAAAAGTATTGACCAAGAAACCCGCAAACTGTTTATGACTACTTTTGATCGGGTCAATGCTGAACTACAAGATTTGTTCCCGAAAGTGTTTCAATGGTGGGGAGGCGAGTCTAACTTTAGAAGATGACTGGCAGTCTGGGGTAAAACTGATGGCCCGTCCACCGGGCAAACGCAACAGCTCATTGGCACTACTTTCAGGGGGAGAAAAAGCCCTGAACGCATTGGCCTTGGTGTTTGCAATTTTCCGTCTCAATCCATCG
>NZ_DKIK01000186.1:1761-14810 GCF_002454215.1 Acinetobacter sp. UBA6720 | reverse complement strand
TTTGCGTCCTGAAGGAACAGCAGGTTGTGTACGCGCCATGCTTGAGCATAACTTGCTTCGTGGTGCCACTCCTCGGGTTTGGTATATTGGCCCGATGTTTCGTTATGAAAAGCCACAAAAGGGTCGTTACCGTCAGTTCCACCAATTTGGCGTGGAAACCTTTGGTGTAGCAACCCCAGATATGGATGCTGAGCTGATTTTGATGACCGCACGTCTGTGGAAACGCATGGGTGTGGCAGACAAAGTTCAACTTGAATTGAATACTCTCGGTGAGTCTGATGAGCGTGCTGCTTATCGTGCGGCATTGGTTGAGTTTTTGGAATCACACAAGGGTAATTTGGATGAAGACTCACAGCGTCGTTTAACCACCAATCCACTGCGCATTCTTGACTCTAAAGATGCAAAAACTCAAGCCATTCTGGAAAATGCACCGAAGTTGCATGACTTTATGGGTGAGGAAACGTTGAATCACTTTGCAACCTTGCAGCAATATTTAACGGATGCAGGTGTAAGCTTTGTCATTAACCAGAAATTGGTGCGTGGCTTGGATTATTACAACAAAACCGTTTTTGAATGGACCACTACACATTTGGGTTCACAAGGCACGGTCTGTGCCGGTGGTCGTTATGATGGTCTAGTTGGACAGCTCAAAGGCAAAGCAGATCAGTCTGTGCCAGCCGTTGGTTTTGCAATGGGTATAGAGCGTTTATTATTGCTTCTTGAGCAAGTTGAAGATGCTACACCTGTACGTGACTGCGAAATGTTTTTGTTGGCAGATCCAGCGTCTCAAGGCAAAGCTTTAGTCCTTGCAGAGCAAATTCGCAATCAGTTGGATGCAGCATCGAGCACGATTCGTTTGAAAGTAGGCTCTCAGGGTTCAATGAAGTCACAGATGAAAAAAGCCGATCAGTCTGGCGCATTGTTTGCCCTCATTTTGGGTGAGCGTGAAGTGGAAGCTGCACAGTTTGCCGTAAAAGAGTTGGCAACAGCTGAACAAACTTTGGTTGCGGTGGATGACATCGTGCCATTTATGATTGAAAAATTTTCTTCAAAATAAGCCAAAATATAAGGAAAGGGTAGTCACATGAGCGCATTAAGTGATGAAGAACAACTTGATAGTTTAAAGTCTTTTACTAAGAAATATGGTTCAGCCATTATTAGTGGGATTTTAATTGCGCTGATTGCCTTTTTTGGATGGCAATACTGGCAGAAGAAGACTCTGGCCGAGAACCAAATGAACACGGCTAAAGTTCAGCAATTGATGGATGAAGCACGTGCAACGCAAGGTGATGCATTTACTGCCTTGTCAGCAACTGCGGATAAAATCGTAAAAGATGCACCAGATTCGGCTCAGGCCATTCAAACGCAATTGTTGATGGCAAAATTAGCTTATGACAAAGCAGATTATGCAAGTGCTGAAAAAGCGTTGAAAAAAGTTGAAAACTCGAAAGTCGATGACGATGGTTTAGTGCAAATTGTAAAACTACGCTTAGCGTATGCTCAATTGGCACAAAAGAAATTTGATGATTCAATTAAAACATTAGCGCAAGTGACTGATCCTGCTTTTAAAGCAACGGCTGATGAAGCTTTGGGTGATGTCTATGTGGCTAAAAATGATATCGACAATGCCAAAAAAGCCTACCAAAGTGCATGGGATCAGTTGGTTGAACGTAAACAAGAACGCCAAATTTTACAAATTAAACTCGAAAGTGTTGGTATTTTAGTTGATGATCCTGAAATCGAACGTCCAATCATAGAAACCGTTGCGGAAGAATCTTAATGAATAGAAAATACAAAATTTCGTGCGCATTAACCGTATTGACTTTGGCTCTTGCGGGTTGTGCAAGTAGTGGCAAAGTAGAAGAAGTTAAGCCGAATCCACTTCCAAAACTGACTCAAGCGAAAACGCTGACCCCTGTATTTTCTCAAAGTGTGTCTTCAACTTCGACAGCGGACCCTTTACGGTTACGTCTAGATGCAGACAATGGTGTGGTTTTTGCGCTTGATCCAAAAGGTGAAGTGACGGCTTATAAAGGCAAACAAAAACTTTGGCAGAAAGAAGTGTCTAAGGCTGGCTTAAGCTCAGGTGTGGAAGCGGCTGATGGTTATGTCATTGTGGGTAATGCTAAAGGCCAATTGTTTGCTTTAGACCAAGCGACAGGCGAGCAAAAATGGACAGCACAATTAACAGGGGCACTACTTGCGCCATCGTTGGTTCAAGCGGGGCGTGTGATTTCTGTCAGTAATGATGGAACCGTTTTTGCACATGATTTGGCGACAGGTCAACAAGTGTGGACCTATAACTTACCAAATGTTCAACTTAGCCTTCGTGGTAATGCGGCACCAGTGCCTGTTGATTCGCGCACAGTACTCATTTCTACTGCAAATGCCTATGTCTATGCTTTAGATGTAGTTACGGGTGTGCCACGAATGCAGCGTCGTGTAGCAGTGTCGGATGGTCGTTCGGACATTCAGCGTTTAAATGATATCGACGGTGACCCAGTAGTTGCAGGTCAGTATTTGATTACCACCAGTTATCAAGGTCAAGTCACTATGACGGATTTGGCTTCACAGCAAGTGGTATGGAGTGAAGATTCGAGTAGTACACAACGCCCTGAAGTGGTTGGCAATGGCGTATTTGTTGCACAGGCCGATGGTAAATTAGTGGCTTATGAAATTACGACGGGTCAAAAACTGTGGGAAAATGACAGTCTGCTGAATCGCCAATTGAGTAATCCTGTGATGTTAGGTCAAGACCTGATTGTGGGTGATCTAGATGGTGTATTGCACATGATTAACCCTGCAACAGGTGAATTGATTGGTCGTGCTAAGACTTCTGGTGAAGTGCGTACTTTACGTGTGATTGATGATCAACTTTATGTTGCAACACGAAAGGGTGCATTAAGCATTTGGCAGAATCGTTAATTCTGTTCGACTTATGTTAAACTAGTCGAAATTCGTATTTTTAAATTTCCTCGGGGTATTTGTTTAGACAAGACCCCGAGTTTTTATTCAGGTTTTTCACCTTATTTTTCTTCCAGTTTCTGATGTTCAGACCAGTCTTACTGGCTGATCTTGAATAAAGGTTAATCTATGAAACCCGTAATTGCGCTCATTGGCCGTCCGAACGTCGGAAAATCAACGCTATTCAATCAGATCACCAAGAGTCGTGACGCGCTTGTTGCTGACTTTGCTGGCCTGACGCGTGACCGTAAATATGGTGACGCTGTATATCAAAATAAGTCTTTCATTGTGGTTGATACAGGCGGTATCGGCGAAAATGAAGGGGGTATCGACTCTTACATGGCAGAACAGTCTAAAACAGCCATTAATGAGGCTGATATTATTGTTTTTGTGGTCGATGCTCGCGCAGGCTTGTTAGCCTCAGATGAACAAATTGCTCGCGAACTGCGTACATTAGGCAAAAAAGTTTTTTTGGTTGCCAATAAAGTCGATGGTGTACACGCTGAAGCAGCTTTGGTTGAGTTTTACAAACTCGGTATGGGTGAACCTCTGCAAGTGGCAGCAAGCCATGGTCGCGGTGTTCAGCAAATGCTGGAAGAAGTTCTACATGATGTGCCTGAAGATGAAAACCCAGACGAACATGATAAGCACACAGGTTTACGCCTAGCGATTATTGGTCGTCCGAATGTGGGTAAATCAACGTTAGTCAACCGTTTATTGGGTGAAGAGCGTGTGGTGGCATTTGACCAACCAGGAACCACCCGTGATTCAATCTATATTCCGTTTGAGCGTGATGGCCGTCAGTACACCTTAATTGACACAGCAGGTGTTCGTCGTAAAGGTAAGGTTGATGAAATGATTGAGAAATTCTCAATCGTGAAAACCTTACAAGCCATGAAAGATGCCCATGTGGTGGTCATAGTGGTTGATGCGCGAGAAGGTATTGTAGAACAAGACTTACACTTAATTGGCTATGCGCTTGAAGCAGGTCGAGCGATGGTGATTGCGATTAACAAATGGGACAATATGTCCGAGTATGATCGTAAGCAATGTAAGTTGGATGTAGAGCGCCGTTTTGACTTTATTCCTTGGGCGAAGATCCACCTGATTTCTGCTTTGCATGGTACGGGTGTTGGTGAAATGTATCCATCAATTCACCGTGCTTATGACTCATCGCATTTGAAAGTCTCGCCTGCGAAAATTACACAAATTTTAAATGATGCAACCGATGCGCATCAACCACCTATGGTACAAGGTCGTCGTATCAAGATGCGTTATGCACATATGGGTGGACAAAATCCACCAACCATCGTGATTCACGGCAACAAAGTCGACAAGACTCCACATGACTACCGCCGTTATTTGGAAAACGTATTCCGTAAAGTGTATAAGCTTGAGGGTACGCCAGTGCGTATTGAGTTTAAAACCTCTGAAAACCCATTTGAAGGACGTAAGTCGCAAGTGGATGAGCGTACAGCAGCG
Organism: Acinetobacter sp. UBA6720; assembly: GCF_002454215.1. Taxonomy (NCBI): domain Bacteria; kingdom Pseudomonadati; phylum Pseudomonadota; class Gammaproteobacteria; order Moraxellales; family Moraxellaceae; genus Acinetobacter; species Acinetobacter sp. UBA6720. The sequence goes on along the minus strand of NZ_DKIK01000186.1, from coordinate 10,364 downwards.
CGTAAGCGTCGTTATGTTCAGAAGTTTAAGAAAGCAGAGAAGAAATTCAAACGTTAATCAGGCATTAATGTTCTGATGTTGAAAAGCCCAAAGTGATCTTTGGGCTTTTTTATTTTATGATGCATGAAATGATGATAGGAAGGCAACGTGGCAAGGACAATACGTGTTGAGCTGAAAAAGATTAAGGACATTGTACAGGTGGATTACAATCTGTCACGTGTCGAGCAAATTGCACAGCGAAAACAAGCCATTTATCAATATCGCAATCAATCCTTATCTGAACAACGACAGATGATCGTTGATGATCATGCCATTGCACTGAGCGAGACAGGCAAACCCTATTGGGTTGATCAGCCTTCTTTTCATTTCAATCATAGTCACAGTCAAAATTACTATGCTTTAGCCATGAGTGAAAAAGTGGCTGATTTGGGCGTGGATGTTGAAGAGTTAAGTCGCAAAGTACGTTTTGGCGCTTTGGCTCAACATGCTTTTCATGTTGATGAACTTGAGCTATGGCAACAGATTGAGCAGGAAAAATCCTACTGGTTTAAAGTTTGGACCACCAAAGAAGCGGTGCTTAAAGCATCAGGTTTGGGTATTCGTTTAAACTTAAATGAACTGAATACCCAAGCACATCCAATGCATAATGGTGGCATGTGTAACCATCCGCTCATTGGTAGTTTCGCCTATCAAAATTTTGAGTTGGGAGATGTGATGTTGACTGTGGCATGGCGGGCAGAGCAGTCCTGCCGTGGCTATGCGTTGCCTCAGATTGAGTTGATACAACAGCTTCATACCGATATAAAAAAGCCTCTCGATTGAGAGGCTTTTCTTTTAACGTAGCTATATGAGTTTATGGAATTTCATTTTCTTCTTCAAACTCAGGCTTCACTTGTACAATGAAGTCTTGGCGGTTTAGACCACGCCATAAGGCAAAGGCTGTACCGATATAGATTGAAGAATAGGTACCCACAAAAACCCCGACAAACATCGCTACAGAGAACCATTTCAGACCATCACCACCGAGTAACATCATCGAGATCACCACCAGTAATAAAGTCATTGAGGTGTGAATGGTACGACGTAATGTTTCAGTCAATGCAATGTTAACGATTTCTAAAGGCGTTGCACCACGAATTTTACGGAAGTTTTCACGAATACGATCCGATACAACAATGTTGTCATTCAGTGAGAAGCCAATCAGGGCCAAAACAGCAGCTAAAACCGTTAAGTCAAACGGCCATTGCATCATGGCAAAAATACCGATGGTTACTACAACGTCATGGAACAATGATAGTACTGCACCCATTGCCAGTTTGAACTCAAAGCGAATGGTGACATAAACCAGCATCAGTAATAGAGCTAAACCCACAGCACCTGCTGAGCGAATATAGAGCTCATTACCCACTTGCCCACCGACGACATCAACTTTGTTGACAGAAGCCGAGTTACCTGGAAGCTGTACCGCTTGGGTAATGGTTTTGGTTAAGTCTTCTGCTGCTGTATCTTCTTGTACAGGCATACGTACAATTAAGTCACGATCCGAACCAATGGTTTGTACCACGGGATCATGAAAGCCAGCTTTGGTTAGTGCAGCAGAGACATCGGCTGACTTTACTGCCTTACTATAGTTCAATTCGGCTGAAATACCGCCAGTAAAGTCCAAACCTAAGTTAAGACCCTTGGTGAAAATGAAAAATAGGCTGCCAATCGTTAAAATAATAGAAAGAACGGCTGCAGGCAGCGCAATCTTCATAAAATTAATCACGCGATCGTCATCAGGACGGCCGTATTTTTTTGAAGTTTGTTGAGTCACATCAGTCATCGTCGATCTCCCTTATATGCTCAACTTTTTCAAGTTTCGTTTTTTGCCATAGATGAGCTGTACAATTGCACGTGTTACTGTGATTGCAGTAAACATTGAGCAGACAATACCGATCATTAAGGTTACAGCGAAGCCTTTAATTGGGCCTGTGCCGATAGCAAATAAGATAAACGCAACCAAGAATGTGGTTAAGTTTGAGTCGAGAATGGTGTTATAGGCACGATCATAACCCGCCACAATAGCTTGTTTGGGCGATGCTCCCCATTTCATTTCTTCACGTATTCGCTCACAGATGAGGACGTTGGCATCGACGGCCATACCAATGGTAATCACGATACCTGCAATACCCGGTAGGGTAAGAGAAGCGCCAATCCAAGACATGACGGTTAAAATCATGGCTAAGTTGAAGACCAAAGCAAAGTTTGCAATTAAACCAAATAGACGGAAGAAGACCACCATCCAAATCGCGACGAGTAAGAAACCGATTTGAGTTGATAGAACCCCTTTATCAATGTTTTCTTGACCGAGACTTGGACCAACGACACGTTCTTCTACAAAGTACATTGGTGCAGCAAGCGCACCTGCACGCAGCATCAATGCTAGCTCAGACGCCTCTTGAGGAGAATCTAAACCGGTGATACGGAATTGTGAGCCGAGTACTGCTTGAATGGTTGCAGCGTTAATCACTACAGATTCTGCATACGGGGTACGGACTTCTGTTTGCGCACCAGTGGTAGGATCGGTGATATAGCTAATACGTTGTTTATTTTCAATGAACAACACGGCCATACGCTTACCTACCGCATTACGGGTTGCATCGGACATCAGTTTGCCACCAGCTGTGTCTAAGGTAATGTTTACCTCAGCACCGCCCGTGTCTTGGCTAAAGCCACTTGATGCATTTTGAACGCGTTCACCCGTTAAAATACGATTACGGTTTAACAGTAATTCACGTCCGCTGTCCAAAGACTGATAGGCAAAAAGTTCAGTGCCTGGTGGAAGCGGTTGCCCATTACTCTTGCCAGTATATTGGTCAATGACTTGATCATTCTGGTCAGAGACCAAACGGAATTCTAAGTTTGCAGTACGCCCTAAAACACGTTTTGCTTCGGCTGTGTCTTGTACACCCGGGAGTTCAACCACGATGCGGTTATTGCCTTGGGTTTGTACCAAGGCTTCTGCCACACCTAACTCATTAATACGGTTACGTAAGGTGGTTAAGTTCTGGTTTACCGCATAAGACTGAATTTCTTGGCGACGAACGTCAGTATAGGTTAAACGTAAGGTTGAACCTGTCGCAGTTGCGACCGCTTGCTGATTAAACTCATTGCCATTGCTACGTAAGTAGTCTTGAGCAGTCGTGCGATCATCGTTGTTCGCAAACTGAATGGTAATCGTGTTGTTGTTTAATCCAAGACTGTTAAATTTAATCTTGTTGTCACGGAACTGTCGACGTAAGTCTGTCGCAGAAGTTTCCATGCGCTGAGAAATTGCTTTATCCATATCCACTTCTAACAAGAAGTGAACACCACCACGTAAATCCAGACCGAGCTTCATTGGTTTTGCACCAATTTTTTGTAGCCACTCTGGTGTTGTTGGTGCCAAGTTTAGTGCGACAACATAGTCATCACCAAGCCCACGACGTAGCGCCTCTTTGGCTTTTAATTGTGCTTCGCTAGAGTCAAGACGTAACAGTGCAGCATTATTACTAAAGCTGTTGTCATGGCTTGAGATACTTTCAGATTTTAAAATCTGCTCTGCTTTTTGTACGATGCTTTGGTCAATTTGGGTACCAGCTTTGGCACCAGAAATTTGAACCGCAGGTTCATCCGGATACAAACTAGGCAGGGCATATAATGTACTGATAATCAAAACCACGATAATCAGTAGATATTTCCATGCTGGGTAACGCATTCGTTTTCTTCTTAAAATGAAAAAAGTCGTGCGGATGCACGACTAATTTTTTTGATTAAAGGTTATTTAATGTGCCTTCAGGAAGAACTGAAATCACACTTGCGCGTTGGATTTTTACGTCTACACCACGGCTCAGTTCAACCACAGCGAAGTCGCCTTCGAGTTTAGTGATTTTACCCATGAGGCCACCAGCAAAAACAACTTCACTGCCTACACCAAGACTTTCAACCAAAGAACGGTGCTCTTTTGCACGTTTAGCTTGAGGGCGCCAAATTAAAAAGTAGAAGATGGCAATAAAAACAGCAATCATCAACAAGTTTGCGACCATACTTGGTTGTTGTGCAGCTTCACCCGCTGCGTGAGCTGTAGAAATAAAAAGGCTCATTTCAAATTCCTAAACTAAAAAAACGGTGATCAACGAATTGATCATAAATAGACTTGTTCTGCAATTTACCTTGTCTTTTTACCAAGCGCAAATGCTCACAACAATTAATCTTGGGGGCAAGGTGGAACTTCTAAACCACGACGTGCATAAAAATCTTCAACAAAGGCATCAAAGCGATCATTATCCAATGCGTCACGAATGTCTTGAGTGAAACGTTGGTAATAACGTAAGTTGTGAATAGTACCCAGCATTGAACCTAGCATCTCACCACATTTTTCCAAATGGAATAAATAAGCACGGGTAAAGTTGGTACAGGTATAACAGTCACAGTGTGGATCTAGCGGACTTTGATCATGACGGTATTTACTGTTACGGATACGGACTAAACCGTCGGTCACAAAATAATGTCCATTTCGGGCATTACGGGTAGGCATGACACAGTCAAACATGTCGACACCACGGCGGATGCCTTCCACGATGTCTTCAGGTTTACCGACACCCATCAGGTAGCGCGGTTTGTCTGCTGGCATTTTCGCAGGAAGATAATCCAGTACTTTGATCATTTCTTCTTTTGGTTCACCGACAGATAGGCCACCAATGGCATAGCCGTCAAAACCAACTTCAAGTAAGCCTTTTAATGACTCATCACGTAAGTCTTCATACATGCCACCTTGAATGATACCAAACAGCGCATTTTTATTTTCAAGCACATCATGATGTTGAGTCTTACAACGCTTTGCCCAACGCAATGACAGTTGTAGCGACTTTTGTGCTTCTTCATGCGTTGCAGGATATGGGGTGCACTCGTCAAAAATCATTACGATGTCTGAGTTCAGTGTGTGTTGGATGTCCATTGAGATTTCAGGAGACAAAAACACTTTAGAGCCATCAATTGGAGAGCGGAAAGTCACACCGTCTTCTTTAATTTTACGCATTGCACCGAGGCTGAAAACTTGGAAGCCGCCTGAATCGGTCAAAATGGGTTTATCCCACTTCATAAATTGATGCAGACCGCCGTGTTCTTTAATCACTTCAAGGCCAGGGCGCAGGTAAAGGTGGAAGGTGTTGCCTAAAATAATTTGCGCTTTGATGTCTTCAATGTCACGTGGGAGCATGCCTTTGACTGTACCATAAGTACCGACAGGCATGAACACAGGGGTTTCCACCACACCATGCTCTAAAGTTAAACGACCACGACGGGCGCGACCCGACTGACCTAATTTTTCAAACTTCATAAAAAATCCTAAACAAGAGCAAAGCACCGCTTGACTTGCAGTGCAAGAGCGAAAAAACAGTTCGCCGCTAAAAGGAGGCTATTTTCCTTGATTATGCAAATAAACACCAGTGTTGTAACACTTTTAAAGCAAAGCTTTTCTGTACGAAATAGTATGCGGTGACAACGGTTTTAATTTGAATGTGTTGTCGGGGTGGAGATAGATTGTATCAAGCGGTAGTTGTCAGCAGTGCAGTCAGCGTAGAGGTTAAAAAGGCACTCATTTAAAGTGCCTTTAAGCAAATATCGGTGTAATCACCCTGCTAATTAAAGTTTGGGCGGTAATCAAAATTTTGTAGCGCAACTGAGTCACGGAACGGACGGACCGCTTTTTTGCCGACAGTCATGGTGTTGACAATGTTGTTTGGAAAAATTTGAATATGATTGTTAAACAGTTCGACATTGCGGTTAAAGATGCTGATCGCAGCACCGACATTTTCGTTTTGTTCCTCAATTTCATTCATCATTTTGAGATAAATATCATTGGCTTTGAGCTCAGGATAATTTTCGACCACGACATTAAGGCTACGCATTAGTTCTTGGTTTAAAGCTTCAATACGCTGTAATTGATTGACATCCGTATTGTTCAAGTTCAGGTTAAGAATGTTCTGACGGAGTTCAGTGACTTTTTCCAAGGTGCCTTTTTCAAAACTGGAATATTGTTCGACTAAAGGTTCTAGCCCATCCAAAATTTTGATCTTTTGACGTTCATAAGTAGCTACATCTGACCATGCGCGAATGGTTGCATTGTGGTGTCTGACAATATTATTACGAATGACAATCACGCCAAACACGATTGCAATAATAATCAAGAAGAAAATCAATAGCCCCATACGACCCTCTAACGGCAAAATATCATTATTTTAAAAATTGCGTTAGATCGGATTCTAAACGCTCTAGATAAGGTAATTTAAAAGTACGTAAGTGTCCACGCAATGTCGAAATGTCATTGATTTTTTTTGCTTTACTGGATATTTCAAACAGGTCTTGCGGGCTGATATAGCACAAAATATTTTTTTCAGGATGAAAGAGTAAATCACCTTCACGTGATTGGAAGAAGTCAGCGACACGTAATACAAAAGCAGGTGATAGCAGTTTAGCCATGTGCATTTGGTCGGCACCAAAAAATTTGAGCCTTTGGTTGATTTGAATGTCACTGCTATGCCACGGAAAGCTATAAGGATAATAAAATTTTTTATTGTATGCTGTGATGGCAATCCCTTGAGTCGGTACATCAAACACAAAACATCCCCATAAGTCTTTGTGCACTTCTTTGACTTTCATTTCATTGCCATCTTTGTCTCGCACCCGAATTTCATCGACAAAGTGATATTGAAATAATAAGACCTGATGTTGTTGTCCGTCCTCATCCTGCCAAATCGTGCTGGCATAGTAGGGAATATCATTACTGATGGTTCCTTGGTTAAAGATCGGAAACAATTGTTTGAGTTGTGGGATAAAATACGCAGGTTGTAGCGGAACACCAATGTACTGCGGTGGTGTGAACTCATTGAGCTGATATTTTTTATGAATAATTTGCTTTTCGAGGTGGTCTATGACTTCCTCAAGGGCATCATCCTGTTCATAGCTTAAATAGGCCCAAAGCAAGCAAGCTAAGCCAAATAAAAAGCTAAATAATGTCCAAATATGTTGTCCTGCAAAAAACACAGGCACAATAAAAAAAATGCCGATTATTCCCAGTAGAATGGGCAACACATTTTCAAATTTAAGGGTAATCGGTGCTTTCCATGGATGCAACCGATCCAAGATTTCTTGGGCAGTGTCCGCACTCCGAGCAATGTCCCAAAGCCTGTCGATATTATCAAACACGACCTGATTCTTTTTACGTCGAATATGAATAGAATGTTTGATCGTATCGAGAGGCATGGTTCTTCTTATTTGGGTTGAAGTTGGTCGACTAACATGGCATCGCCATAACTAAAGAAGCGGTACTGGTTTGCAACTGCATGTTGATAAGCCATCAAAATATTATCACGATTTGACAGCGCTGAAACCAACATCAAGAGAGTCGATTCAGGCAGATGGAAGTTGGTGATAAGACGATCCACCACTTTGAACTCATAACCTGGGTAGATAAAAATTTGGGTATCTCCAGTCCAAGCTTTCAGTTCACCATCATGTGCCTGCGCTGCACTTTCAACCGCACGTGTCGCTGTCGTTCCGACAGAAATGACTTTATTACCACGCGCTTTGGTTTGACGAATAAGCTCAACTGAATGCTCAGGAACATCACACCATTCACTATGCATAATGTGATTGGCAATGTCATCGGTACGTACAGGCAGAAAGGTGCCTGCACCCACGTGTAAAGTGACAAACGTTTTTTGAATGCCTTTAGCTGCAAGCTGATCTAACAGTTTTTGATCGAAGTGTAGACTTGCGGTCGGTGCCGCGACACTGGCTAACTTGGTAGGATCATTAAATACTGTTTGATAGCGCTCGGTATCAATCGCTTCGGCTTCGCGGTTAAAGTACGGCGGAATGGGTAGTTGGCCGTATAAATCCAAAACATTGAGAATTGGCTGCGAAAACTCCACAATAAATAAATTTTCATGACGACCTTGTACCGTGACTTTAACAGCATCTGGGCCAATAAAAAGTTCAGCTCCCGCTTTGGGGGTGTTGCTGGCTTTGATGTGACAGTGTGCAATAAATGCATCTTGCATGCGTTCGACCAGAACTTCGACTGCACCACCACTAGCACGCTTACCTTTGAGACGTGCTTTCATCACTTTGGTGTCATTGAGCACCAATAAATCGCCTTCATTGAGTAATTCGAGAATATCGGTAAATTGGTGGTCGTGGTATCGACCTTGTGCATCGAGGTGTAAAAGACGAGAAGCACTGCGCGTGTTTAAAGGATAACGAGCAATGAGTTCATCGGGGAGGTCAAAATTAAAATCAGAAAGTTGCATGATGGAAAAGCAGCGTCAAAATAGAGGATATAAAATTGGCGCTAGTATATGCTTTTTTGGGCATGAACGCTGATATTGCACAAATATAAAGCTAAAAAAGCACATGTGACTTAAAAATAGACAATTGTCATCAACTTACGTTGACAAGTTTTTCAAAAAGTTTAATATACGCATCAACACCTTCCCGAGGTGGTGAAATTGGTAGACGCGGCGGACTCAAAATCCGCTGTCAGAGATGACGTGTCGGTTCGAGTCCGACCCTCGGGACCA
>NZ_DKIK01000186.1:1499-1723 GCF_002454215.1 Acinetobacter sp. UBA6720 | reverse complement strand
TCGGGACCAAGATATTAAAAACCCCAAGCATATTCAGTCTTGGGGTTTTTTATTGCCGGAAATTTATGGCTGAGGCTGTTGATGACTTGAAATTATAAAAGTACAGATAAATCATGTTTTTTCAAATAGTAAAATAAATCCAAAGATAAAGTCTCGCCATAGTTGATTTTTTTGTTAAATGCCATCATCGTATTGTTGTGTTTTTATATTGTTTTAATAGTGAA
>NZ_DKIK01000186.1:817-1346 GCF_002454215.1 Acinetobacter sp. UBA6720 | reverse complement strand
AAGTGCTTGTCACTTATCTTTATTATTGGGTGTAAATACTCAAGATAACAAAATTCAAAGCTTCCTTAAGTTTGCAAGAAAAATTTTGCGAGCAAGAACAGCGATTTTAACATTTATAGATGAGCCTTATATTTGGTATGTTGCTCAAAATTCCTTTAACGCTGTTCATCGACCCGCTGAAAGCAATTTTTCAGTTTATTTTGATGACCATTTCTTTATAGATGTACAACATCCAAATTATAAAAAAATGTCGCAATCTCTCTCCGATTTGGGCTTTGTGCATCATCGAATGGTCGCAATAGACTTAAAAGAGGATGCAAAGTCGATTGGTCAGTTGATTTTGTTTGATGAGCAACAGGATGCTTTTGATCGAGATGCGATTGACAGTGTGAAAGAGCTTGCAATAAGTTTTCTTAATATTCTGTATTTGCGTATGGAAAATGCCGAACTTAAGGAGTTATATGAGCAGCAAGTTGCAATGAATGTCAGTAAAACCAAATTCTTTCAAATTATTGCACATGATTTAAGG
>NZ_DKIK01000186.1:0-743 GCF_002454215.1 Acinetobacter sp. UBA6720 | reverse complement strand
TGGCTTAATTGGTTTCTCAGAAGTTTTGGCAGATGAGCGTGAGAGTTTGGATGAGTCGGGTATACAAAGTATTGCAGACTATTTACATGATACTGCCCAATCGACTTATAGCTTGTTAGAAAGCTTGCTAAATTGGGCTATGGCGGAGGGAGGGCGTTCTTTCTACCATCCGATTCACTATAAACTTAAACAGTCTTCACAAATTGTCTTTGATGTACTAAATGGTCTAGCGGTCAATAAAAATATTCAACTGATCGACCGTGTCCCTGATGATTTAAGAATTTTTGCCGATATCAATATGGTGACTTCTGTCATTCAGAACTTGGTCTCAAATGCACTCAAATTCACCCATATGCATGGCAATGGTGTGGTAACGATTGATGCCAAACAGCGCGATGACTTTATTGATATTTATATTCAAGACACAGGTTTAGGCATGACGCATGGGCAAATTGAATCATTATTTGAACCGAAGTTGACGATTAGCTTTAAAGGTACAGCGGGGGAAAAAGGTACGGGTCTAGGATTAGTACTCTGCAAACGTTTCGTTGACTTAAATAAAGGCGAAATTTCTGTAACGTCTAAAGAGGGCGTTGGGTCAACCTTCATCGTCAGCTTACCGCGCTCAAACAGCGCACACCAAGCTTTGTCTTTGGTTTCGCCCCAACAAGAATTTATTGAATAATCATGTTTTCTTTATAAAAATAATTCGCTTAATATCATGATCTGCTGTTATAAATAAC
>NZ_DKIK01000137.1:1030-2570 GCF_002454215.1 Acinetobacter sp. UBA6720 | reverse complement strand
GATAAATTGGTTGATGCAAAAAATATTATGTCATTGTTGATGTTGGGTGCTGGTAAAGGCACAACATTAAGATTGGTGATTGATGGTGCTGATGAAGAAAAAGCACTGGAAGAAATTCAAACGCTGTTCGCAGCAAAATTTTATGAGGCAGAGTAATCGTGGCACGTGGTACCCAACAACGTTATACAGATGAAGATTTTGAGTCATTAGAAGGACGTGCGAGTAGAACCGAGCAAAAAAAAGCTGTGCAACGTATGGCTGCTTTAGGTGAGCAATTGGCTCAACTCAATCCAAAACAAATTCAAAAGCTTCCTGTCGATGAGCGTTTGATTGATGCATTACTTGAAGTGCAGAAGATCAGTTCATTTGAAGCACGCCGTCGTCAGTTTCAACGTGTTGGTAAGTTATTGCGTAATGAAAATGAAACCACGATTTTATCTTATTTGACACCGCAACAAGGTGCTAAAAAACAAATGCAATTGATGCGTTGGGTCGATCGAATGATTGATCAAGGTGATCCAATCATTAATGAGTTTAGTAAAGTGTTTAATGCTTCTGAACGCCATACTTTGCGTCAGCATGTTTTACGCATTCATCGAGATATCAAACAGCAGGTGAGTGAAGAAGAACTTGCCGCATCCAAGCTCAAATTTGTGAACTATGTACAGCAAGTCGCCTTGTTATCTGATCAAGGTTAAAGCCAAAAGAAGTTTCAGTTGAAACTTCTTTTTATTTTTAAGCATTAATTCTCAAACGAAACGCTAGCTCGTTCTTTTGCCCACTCTCTTAAAATAAATTTTTGTAATTTGCCTGTCGATGTTTTCGGAATCTCAGTAATCACCACATCTTTAGGAACTTTAAAGCGAGCCAGTTCTTTTTGGCAATGTGCAATAATTTCTTCTGCGGAAGCAGATGCACCTTGCTTCAACTCAATAAATGCACAAGGCACTTCTTGCCAACGTTCATCAGGTTTTGCGACCACTGCGGCGGTGAGTACAGCAGGGTGGCGGTAAAGTACATCTTCGACTTCGAGCGATGAAATATTTTCACCACCTGAAATGATAATATCTTTAGAGCGATCAGTAATTTTGGCATAACCATCAGGATGGCAAACGGCTAGATCTCCTGTATGAAACCAACCACCTTTAAAAGCTTCTTCAGTCGCTTGTGGATTTTTGAGATAACCTTTCATCACGATATTACCACGGAACATAATTTCGCCCATGGTTTGTCCATCATTCGGTACGGGTTGCATCGTTTCAGGATCAAGTACTCGCATACTGTCTTGGAGTGGATAAGGAACACCTTGACGAGAATGAAGTTGAGCCTGTTCTTGAATAGATAAGTCACTCCATCCTGCTTGCGAAGCACATAATGCCGATGGGCCATAGGTTTCTGTCAAACCATAGACATGATTAACATTAATTCCAATATGGCGCATACCTTCAATAATCGCAACGGGCGGGGCAGCTCCAGCAACCATGACTTCAACATGGTGGTTGAAAGCTGTTTTTTGTTCTGCTGGAGTATTGATGAGCAT
>NZ_DKIK01000137.1:713-1016 GCF_002454215.1 Acinetobacter sp. UBA6720 | reverse complement strand
GATAAGACAATTGGCGCACCGCAGAAATAATCGACTTTGTGTTCAGCGATATATTTAAAAATTAAAACTGGATCAACTCGACGTAAGCAAATATTGGTACCGCCACTGGCAGCAATTGACCATGCAAAACACCAACCATTACAGTGAAATAGTGGTAGTGTCCATAGATAAACCGCACGAGGTTTCATACCGCATGCCAAAATATTACTGGCCGCATTCAGATAAGCACCACGATGGTGATAAACCACACCTTTTGGATTGCCTGTGGTGCCTGAAGTATAATTCAGACTAATCGCATCCCAT
>NZ_DKIK01000137.1:0-627 GCF_002454215.1 Acinetobacter sp. UBA6720 | reverse complement strand
AAGTAGCCATTCAAATTCAGGATTGCCTTCAGCTAACCACGATTCATATTCATATTGCCCAAGTGCAATTTGCTCACCTTCGTATTCCTGATCAAATACATCAATCACAATAATATCTTGAGTGATCAGCGTTAATGCTTCTTCAGCAAGTGATCTGAATTCTGGATCGACCAAAAGGACTTTGGACTCGGCATGAGCCAGCATAAAAGCAATGGTTTTGGCATCGAGGCGAGTATTCAGCGTATTGAGTACTGCACCTGCCATTGGTACAGCAAAATGTGCTTCAATCATTGCAGGTACATTCGGCAACAGTACCGAAACGGTATCATTCTTTTGAATTCCTAACTGAGTGAGCTGATGTGCAAACTGGCGACAACGTTGATAGCTTTGTTGCCATGTGATTTGACGTTTCCCATGAATAATGGCGGCTTGGTGTGGATAAATATAAGCAGCACGTTCTAAATAACGTAAAGGTGATAAAGCAACGAAATTTGCAGGGGTTCTCGGTAATTCATCATATGCACTCACCATGTGTTTGCTCCATTTGTGTTTTTTTCATGTATATCTATATCAACATAGTGTGTCATTCAGTCTAAATCATTAAGGCTTTAGTCGGAGATGAAGCCT
>NZ_DKIK01000141.1:0-3068 GCF_002454215.1 Acinetobacter sp. UBA6720 | reverse complement strand
AGTGGTGGATTATATTGAAGGTTTGGAAGGTTCACGTTTCGTCGTGCAAAACCCAAATGCAACAACGACCTGTGGTTGTGGTTCATCGTTCTCGATCTAAACCTGACCAGATTAAAAAAGCCCTCATCATGATGAGGGCTTTTTTATGTGCAATCATTCGCTTTCAATCGAGTTTAATTGCATCGAGTAAGTCAAAAATAATCGTGGTGACATCTTGGCTTAAGTCTCGGTTATTAAAAACTTCATAGGCAGTAATCGTGACATCGGTGTCACTCGGTAACAGTTTCTGTTCTTCTTCAATCAAATCGTTGATCGGCAAAAGCGTCTGTTTCACTTCCAGATGTAAAATATCCTTAAACTCTAAATTCTCATCTTCAAGTTCTAACAGTTGCTCATTGAAATAGGGCAATAGAATAGAATGGAGATAAGGTTGAATCTCAACAATATCAAAGATTTCGATATCACGAGTTTCTTCAATCGTACTGATGTGGTCATTTACTTCGATTAAGATATGGTAGTAACTCACATTCGTCTCCAAAGCTTCTAGTGGATATTCAATTATTTACAATAACACGAACCCGAGTCAAGATGTGCTGTGATTGTATTTCATACCCCATTAAAATTAGGGGATTATTTTTAGCAATCCATCACTTCAACGGGCATTGAACAACGCAATATCGGCACTTTGTAAACGAAAATGCTGCATATCTTGTTCTTCTAACATGGGATACATCAGTGCCTTGGGGGCATTATGATGTTTCATGCCTAAGGCGTGACCAAATTCATGTGCCAAGGTCATGCGTAGGTCATCATCTGACTCGAACTCATAAATGTGAATTTCTCGCCCATTAAACAGACCTTTATCAAATGGCCGGGGTTGAAAACGCTGATTAAACTGATCAATCGCAAGATTAAGGCCTTGATCTAAGTGATTGATTTCATTCACTCTTTGATTATATTCGTTAACACGCGTGTTAAAGCTTGCAATTTGTTGTTCTAAAAAGTTTTGCTGTTCACGAAGTCGCGCTAAACTTTGTTGTACCGCAGGCTGTTGTGCGACAGGCACGCCACCATATTGATTGTACTGGCGGATCATGGCGTTATAGTTTTGGTTGAGTTCTTGTAGACTGCGTTGTTGCATATTTAAAGCGATTTCGTGACGTGCGAGATTTTCTTGCATCGCTTTGAGTTCACTATTCTTTTGGCTGATACTGGCTTCATTTTGCGTGAGTTTAGACAGTTGATCGCGGCGTTGTAGTGATTCATCTTGTCTTTGATCATAAATGAGATGAATACTGAGTCGAGCATCAGGGTCATAAACAAAATAATCTTTTCCGAGACCTTGTTTCCAAATATCAGTGGCTTGTTGGCTGATCTGTTTCAGTTCTACTTCACTTAGGTTAAAACGAGGGTCAACTTCTGCAATCCGATAGCGAATACGTTGATCGAAAGGGTGGGTGATGCGATCTAACAATGGATTGAGCCGAAGTTGAGGATGTTGCAGATTTTGATAAAAAATCATCCCTAAAAAGCCAAGTAGAGCAAACAATACAATGAGACGCATATTTTATTCATAGATCGTTGTTTTTAACTACTTTAGCTTAAAAAGGATGATTGCTAAATAAAAATGCGTCAGATTAAGGGCTTTAAATTAGACCCAATGTAGTCAAGCTTTGTTTAACCAGTTGCTCACGTACGCTGGCTGGAATTCCCGTTTTCATGTGCATATTTAAAGAGAAATAGACCTTTTCACGATCGGGATATTCTACCCAGCCTGTCCACCAACCAACTTGCGGTTCTATGTCCATGCCCCAACCTGATTTTGTATAAAGTTTATAATTCGGTTTCTGTTCAATCAGTAGCATGTCTTGTACCGCCTGTTGCACTTCTGGTTTAAATGCAAGCTTTTTATTTGCCAGCTTTTCGACAAAAAGGACTTCTTGGACAGGCGTAATTTGTAGTGGGCCGACTAACCAAAAATTATCGACAACGGTGCCAATCTGTTGATTGCCATATCCAATGCGTTGCACTTCTTTTTGCATCAGGTCTAGACCAATGCGCCGTGCTAGCTCCTGATAAACTGGAACGGCAGATGCCTGCATGGCTTGCCCTAAAGTCATGTCTTTTTCCCATGCAGGAAAGCTACGCTTTTGACCATCCCATTTAAATACCTCGTTAATGGTTGCCTTGTCATGCTCTAGTCCGATTAAGGCATTCAGCATTTTAAAGGTAGAAGCGGGCACATACGGTGTCTGAGCACGGCTTAGGTCATTGCCGTAGCTGTGTAAGTCATGCTGATCCTTAATGACAATCACCCCCGTGGTTTGGAGTTGATCGAAGGCTTGTTGGATCTGCCGTTGCGTACCTTGCTGTTGCTGGTTTTTAGCTGTTTCTACGGAAGGGCTTATTGTGGTACATGCAGAACCGAAGGTTGTAATGAGGACGATGAGTCCCAACTGTAAAGTTTTCATTGGTGGTTAAGTTCTAAATTTTTTATCAGGCTAATGTAAAAGTGGAATACGACACAACGTGATTTAGGTAATAAAAAACCGCGCTTTCGCGCGGTTTTTTATTAAAGAGACAAATTATTTTTTGTCATCTTTCACTTCAGTGAACTCAGCATCTACAACGCCATCGTCCGCTTTTTGTTGTTGACCAGCGTCACCGCCGAATGCATTTGGGTCGAAACCTTCAGCACCGCCTTGACCTTGCGCCGCTTCATAAGCACGTTGTGTGATCGGCATAATGATGTTTTGTAAAGCTTCAGTTTTCGCTTTAATGTCTTCTACATCATTTTCTTTCGTCGAAGTTTCAAGCTCAGCGACTGCAGTTTCAACAGCAGTTTTTTCATCGCTTGTTACTTGCTCGCCTAGGTCTTTCACTGCTTTTTGAGCAGAAGATACCAATGCATCCGCTTCGTTACGTGCTTTCGCAAGTTCTTCGAACTTACGATCTTCTTCAGCATTTGCTTCAGCGTCTTTGATCATTGCTTCGATTTCAGCATCAGACAAACCTGAGTTTGCTTTAATCTGGATAGATTGCTCTTTACCAGTGCTCTTATCTTTCGC
>NZ_DKIK01000017.1:0-6309 GCF_002454215.1 Acinetobacter sp. UBA6720 | reverse complement strand
CATGAGGTGTAAGGTATCGGCACTGATTTGTGCAGTATTTTCTGCTTCTTCATGCAGGCGATGGAGCAGACCTTCGGCTCTCTCAACTGCATCCATTTCACCATCGACATAAAATGCATCACCTCGATGGGAAATAGTGACATCTAAACGCTGTTCGATTTGTTTCAAATGACCGTTATAAGCACCGAGCATGCTCTTTAAACGTTCTATTGAAACCCCAGGAAAAGTTACTGTACGTCGAATCGCTGCAGTCAAGAGAATTCCTTTAAGTAGTCAGAATCTATTCCCTTACATTACGCCACGTCAGGCTCAAGATTCAAGAGTTCGCCATAAACAAAATTCAAAGTTTTAATCTCTGTCACTTCGATTTCTGCGAAACGTCCGACCCATGCTGCATCACCAATAAAACTCACATAACGAGTGTTATCCGCCGTACCAATCAGTAGGTTTGGATCTTTATCCGAAACTTTCTCGACCAAAACGCGTTGAATCGTGCCGAGCATGGCATCGGTCTTTTCAATACTCGATTGTTTAATCCACTTTTGGACTTTGGATAAACGTTCTTTTTTCACGTCTTCAGAAGTGGTGTCTTCAAGCTCAGATGCAGGTGTACCCGGACGTTTTGAGTAAACAAAACTATAGGAATGGTCGAAGTCCATGTCTTTGATAAATTGATAGGTTTCTTCAAAGTGTGCATCGGTTTCACCTGGGAAACCAATGATAAAGTCACTCGATAAATGCATGTCTGGGCGAACTTTGCGTAACTTGGCAATTTTGTCGATATAGACGTCAATGGTGTGGTTACGTTTCATGGCTTGCAACACATCATTTGAACCGCTTTGTACAGGCAAATGTAGATGCGATACCATTTGTGGTAAATCACGGTAGCACTGAATCAAGTCATCATTAAACTCAAGCGGGTGTGATGTGGTATAACGCAAACGACCAATCCCTGGGATTTCTGCAACAAGACGTAACAAGTCTGCAAAAGTACAGATATTGCCTTCGAATGTTTCACCGCGGTAACCATTCACGTTTTGACCTAATAGCGAAATCTCACGGACGCCTTTTTCGGCTAAGGTGGCAATTTCAGCTAAAACGTCATCCAGTGGACGAGAAACTTCTTCACCACGGGTGTAGGGCACCACACAGAATGAACAATATTTTGAACAACCTTCCATAATTGAAACAAAAGCCTTGTAACCTTCCACACGCGGTTCAGGTAAAAAGTCGAATTTTTCAATGTCAGGGAAAGAAATATCTACCAATTTGATTTTTTCTTTCTTGGGTTTTTCGATTTGATCAAAGTGCTGATCGAGCATTTGTGGTAAACGGTGCAAGGTTTGTGGACCGAAAATCATGTCGACATAGTTGGCACGTTTTTGAATGTTGTCGCCCTCTTGAGAGGCTACACAACCACCGACACCAATGATCAGGTCAGGGTTTTTGTCTTTCAGCTTGCGCCAACGACCCAGCTCAGAGAACACTTTTTCTTGGGCTTTTTCGCGAATCGAACAGGTATTCATCAGTAGAATATCGGCTTCTTTCGGGTCTTGGGTCAGTACATAGCCGTGTGAGTCGCCCAGTAAGTCTGCCATACGGTGACTGTCATACTCATTCATCTGACACCCTTGCGTTTCGATATACAGTTTTTTAACTGATCCATCGGTGGCTGGGGTGTGCTGTGGCTGGGTGACAGTGTTTTCTGAGGCAGCTTGGGCACCATTTGGAATGAAGGTTTGAACCGTCATGTAGGCTCCTAAGGGGGATAAATCTAGGTTTTTTGTGTCTGATCGGTATCTGTGGCGGCGAAAGCAGGGCTTGGCTAGCGACAAAAATGCTCGATCAAGCACCATTTGAAATCTACGAAAGGCGCATATTTTAGCAGGAAATCTGAATAAACTTATAGCTTTAAATCTGAAGCTAAAAAGATTGATTTGTGAAGTGAAAATACAGGAAAATTAATATTGTCTAATCATAAGGTTACATAAGAGAACAATAGAGTCTGTTATGAGTTATTAAACTAATCAAAATGATGAGACGAGACTAGGCTATACAAAGATGACAGAAGGCACACCCATGTTAAAACGATTACAGAATAAATATTATCAAGTGTTTGCGTTGGGTGTAGCTGCCTTGGGTTTATCTGCAGCGACACATGCCGCAGATGAACAATTCAATGATGCTTTACGCGCAGCCAATACGGGCAATGTCAGCTTGTTGCAAGAATATCAAAGCAGCATGCAGGGTGATGTCTTGGGCTATTACCCTGAATATTGGCTATTAAACAGTAATTTAGCGTTGCAACCAGCGGCCAATATCGTGGGCTTTGCACAGCGCTATCCTCAGTCCGCGATGGCTGAAAAATTGGCAGCAGACTATATTGAAGAAAAAGTCAAAATGGCTGACTTTACTTCCGCACAGCCAGTATTGGCGTATGTGTCTAATGCAGACCAAGCAGAAAGCTGTGCTATGGCGCAAGTCCGCGCCAAGTCGGGCGACCCTTTGGTTTTCGCCGAATATAAAGATGTTTGGCTCGCGACCAATTCACAGCCTGAGTCATGTACTGGGCTGGGACGCATGATGCTGTCGAGCCCTCTCATGACGGAACAAGACAAGCAACAACGTCTATGGGCGCAGCTGCGTGCAGGGCAGTCAGGTCAAGCGATTGCAACCGCACAGACCATCGGTATGAATTTGTCTTTAGCGCAGCTGAATAGCATTCAAGCTGATCCACTGAACTATCTATGGTCAGCACCGAAAGCATCGGCTGTAGATCAAGCATATTTAATTTATGCCATTGGGCGCTTAGCCGATAGTGATCTAAATACTGCATTGGCTTCGGTAAAGCGTGCTGCAGAGGGTACCCCTGAGTCGGTGCAAAAAGCGTTGTACCGTGCTGTGGGGTATATCGGTGGCACAACTGTCATGAAAAATAATTTTAATGTGGAGGTATTACAAGCCTTCGATCGGAGTTATGGTTTAGCATTGAGTGAAGAAGAAGCCGAAATTTATGCGCGCCAAGCCATTCGCTTTGGTGCATGGGAGAGCGTGATTCGTGCCGTTGATGGTATGAGTGTGACGCAAAAACAAGAAGATCGCTGGCAATATTGGTTAGCCCGAGCTTCAGAACAACGCGGTGATGCAAAGTCAAAAGCCTTGGCACGTGAGATCTTCAAAAAATTGTCAGTAGGTGACGATTATCATAACTTATTGGCAAAAGATCGTATTGGACAACGTTATCAGACCATTCCTGCGAATACCCAACCGAGCAATGCTGACATACAACGTTTGAATCAGGATATTCATTTTAGCCGTGCTTTTACACTGCGCAATGTCAACGCACCAGACAATTATGTCAACCGTGAGTGGAATTGGGCGGTCAGACAAGCTTATTTAAAACAAGATGATGGTTTAATTTTAGCTGCAGCAAAACGGGCAACGGAGATGGGGTGGTATGACCGAGCGATCTATGCGGCCGATCGAACAGTCAAGCAACATAACTATAGCTATCGCTATGCCATGCCACACCAAAGTTATGTGGTGAGTCACAGTCGTAATGCAGGCATAGATCCTGCATGGGCGTATGGGCTAATGCGCCAAGAAAGCCGCTTTGTCACCCATGCTCGCTCGCATGTCGGGGCAGGTGGCTTGATGCAAATCATGCCAGATACGGCAAAATTGGTCGCAAGACAAATGGGTGAAACCTATAATCCAGCCGCACTGAGTGATATGAATACCAATGTACGTTATGGCACTTTCTATCTGTCCATGATCCAAAGTCAGTTAAGCAATAATCCAGTGTTGGCGACAGCAGGTTATAATGCGGGTCCGAACCGTGCACGTCGTTGGCAGCCTGAAAATCAAGCCATTGCAGCGGATCAATACACGGAAAGTATTCCACTGACTGAAACCCGAGATTACGTCAAGCATGTGATGAGTAATGCCACGCATTATGGTGTTTTGCTTGGCCAAGGACCGCAGTCCATTACTCAACGTATGCAAAATATTCCTTTTAAAAGTCAATAATAAAGGTCTAGACATTTTATGGTTTTGATGTCACTCCCATCAGTCTTAACGCAAAAACTACTGCAGATGATTGGTAGTAGTCTTGTTTTGGGATTTTTTACGACATCTGCTCATGCTGCACCGACGGTATTTGGTTATGTGATGGAAATTCAAATGACACCCGCCGTGTGTATGTTCGATAACCAAGGTTCGAAAAAACGGAAGTGTCTAGAGGGTTATTCACTCAATATTACGGGTTTATATCCTGAAACCACCACACGGGAGTGTCAGACCAATTCTTCTGCGGTCCTTTCTCCGCTTCAAACCAAAGTCGTGGCGAGAGTCATGCCTGATGAACATGCGCGCCGCCAGTTATGGGCAGAAATTGGCGGTTGTGTGCCGATGAATGCCAGTCAGTATTTCCGTAATGTGATTAATTATGCAGAGCGTTTAAAAATTCCTGCAGATTTGACTTCTTCTGAAAATAAAACCGCACAGCTCAATACACTGCGAGGGCAATTTCAACGTTTAAACCCAGGGCTACCTGCAAGTGGGCTACGTTTTAGCTGTCGGACACAACGACAAACCAACATTTTGACCGAAGTCAAGGTCTGTTATAAACCCAACGGTCAGTACAAAGCTTGTGCAGAGAATATTCAAGAAAACTGCCCAAGTTCCTTTGCGATCAAAGGTTCTTACTAATCTCTTTTTCTAAATTAATTTATATTTCCTATCATACTTTTGTTGGAATTCATTCTCTTTTACATGCATCTGCCAAAGTATTGGAGTACAATCTTTGCCGTTTATGATTATTAAGATTAGATAGAACAGCTATTTAATCATATCTAACGTTCCTCAAATGGAGATAAGTACATGAAGCAACCTGTTCGCGTTGCCGTTACTGGCGCAGCTGGTCAAATTGGTTACAGCCTATTATTCCGTATCGCTAGTGGCGAAATGTTAGGTAAAGACCAACCAGTTATTCTGCAATTGTTAGAAGTTCCTTTTGAGAAAGCTCAAGCTGCGCTTAAAGGCGTAATGATGGAATTAGACGACTGTGCTTTCCCATTATTGGCTGGCATGATCGGTACTGATGATCCTAAAGTTGCATTTAAAGATGCTGACTACGCGTTATTGGTTGGTTCACGTCCACGTGGTCCAGGTATGGAACGTGCTGACTTATTGAAAGTGAACGGTGAAATCTTCATTGGTCAAGGTCAAGCACTAAACGAAGTTGCTAGCCGTGACGTTAAAGTACTTGTTGTGGGTAACCCAGCAAACACCAATGCTTACATCGCAATGAAATCTGCTCCAGATCTTCCAGCGAAAAACTTCACAGCAATGTTACGTCTTGACCACAACCGTGCCTTGACTCAACTTGCTCAAAAAGCAGGTGTTGCAGTTTCTGACATCGAAGACATGACTGTTTGGGGCAACCACTCTCCAACAATGTATGCTGACTACCGTTTTGCAACTGTGAATGGCGAAAGCTTAAAAGACAAAATCAACGATGCAGCTTGGAACAAAGATGTGTTCCTTCCAACTGTTGGTAAACGTGGTGCTGCGATCATCGAAGCACGTGGTTTGTCTTCTGCTGCTTCTGCTGCAAACGCTGCAATTGACCATATGCGTGATTGGGCGTTAGGTACAAATGGCAAATGGGTAACTATGGGTATTCCTTCTGACGGTTCTTATGGAATTCCTGAAGGTGTAATGTTTGGTTTCCCTGTAACAACTGAAAACGGTGAATACAAAATCGTTCAAGGTTTAGAAATTGATGAATTCAGCCGTGACCGTATCAACTTCACTCTTAACGAGTTAGAAGAAGAACGTGCAGCGATTGCTGACATGGTTAAATAATTTGTCATTTTGATAAATTATGAAAAGCACTCTCTTGTAGAGTGCTTTTTTATTTTAAGAAACAAAATACAACAAGAAAATATAGAGATATGCCTGCAAGTTAATACAGTTTATTGTTAGATTATTTACTAGATGGGTTTTACCTAAGGAGAAGAAAAAATGTTTGAACAACAACCAACACTTGAACTTTTATTTGAACAATTGGGGCTTGATGCAGATGAAGTTTCGATGGAAAACTTTATTAAAACTCATCAATTGAGTGCTAGCCAGAAATTACACGAAGCTGATTTTTGGAGTGCTGGGCAACGAGACTTTCTTAAGAGTCATTGGGATAAAGATGATGAATGGGCTATCGTGATAGATGAGTTGAATCAGCAACTACATGTGGATAGTACAACTTAATAAAAAAGCTCACATCAGTGAGCTTTTTTATGGATTAAA
>NZ_DKIK01000156.1:1258-2634 GCF_002454215.1 Acinetobacter sp. UBA6720 | reverse complement strand
GCGCAGCAGCTAAAGAAACTGCTAAAGTTGCGTTTGCACCTAATTTTTCTTTGTTTTCAGTGCCATCAAGCGCGATCATTGTATTATCAATGTCTTTTTGCTCAAAAACTGATTTACCCAACAAAGTGTCACGAATCAATGTGTTAACATTGTTAACTGCTGTACGAACACCTTTACCTAAGTAACGTGATTTATCTCCGTCACGAAGTTCTAAAGCTTCACGAGAACCAGTTGAAGCACCAGATGGTGCACATGCACGACCAACAACCCCAGATTCTAAAATTACGTCTGCTTCGATGGTTGGGTTACCACGAGAGTCCAAAATTTCACGTGCACGAATGTCAACGATTTGGCTCATGAACAATTCCTCTTTGAATGAATATGAGCTGCGGTTAAAGCAGCGTAAGGGTTATAAAACAACTCAATGGGTGTCTAACTTTTTGAATCCTTTAACTAAAGTATCCAATTCTTTGATTTGTGCCAAGAACGGTTCAAGTTGCGACATACGTAATGCACAAGGTCCATCACATTTTGCATGTTCTGGGTCTGGGTGTCCTTCCAAGAACAATCCAGCCAAACCAGTTGCCATTCCAGCGCGTGCTAAAGTTGTAATTTGAGCACGACGACCACCTGCTGAGTCAGAACGACCACCAGGGGTTTGTAATGCATGTGTCACGTCAAAGAAAACTGGCACATTCATTTCTTTCATTGTGTCAAAGCCAAGCATATCTACAACAAGATTGTTATAACCAAATGCTGAACCACGTTCACAAAGAATAAGTTTGTCGTTTCCTGCTTCTAAACATTTGTGCAGGATATGGCGCATTTCATGAGGTGCTAAAAACTGGGCTTTCTTAATATTAATAATAGCCTGTGTTTTCGCCATCGCCTCGACAAGATCAGTCTGACGACTTAAGAAAGCGGGTAATTGAATAATATCGGCTACTTCTGCAACTGGTGCAGCCTGATATGGCTCGTGCACATCAGTAATGATAGGAACATTAAAATGTTTTTTAATATCACCTAACCATTCGATACCTTTTTCAAGTCCAGGACCACGGAATGAATGCAGACTAGAACGATTTGCTTTATCGAAACTCGCTTTAAATACATAAGGAATATCTAAGCGTTTGCAAATATCAACATAGGTTTCTGCAATTTCAAAAGCTAAATCTTTTGATTCAAGTACGTTCATTCCGCCAAATAATACAAATGGCAAATGATTTGCCATTTGTATATCGCCTAAACGTACAACTTCTTGTGGTTTTAATTGTGACATTTAAACTTTCCCAGTTTATTTAAAATCGCATTATTTACTTTTTTGATGCTGTGTTTTTGCAGCGTCAATAAAACTAGCAAATAATGGATGTCCATCA
>NZ_DKIK01000156.1:0-1150 GCF_002454215.1 Acinetobacter sp. UBA6720 | reverse complement strand
TTCAGGAATTTCTACAGTTTCAACTAAATGTTGTGCTGAAGAGTAACCTGAAATCTTCATACCAGCTTGTTCAATCGACTCGATGAAACGGTTATTCATTTCATAACGGTGACGATGACGCTCAGTGATTTCAGCTTTACCGTAGACTTCACGTGTTTTTGTGCCTTCAACCAATTCAGATTTTTGAGCACCTAAACGCATAGTTCCACCTAGGTCAGACTCAAGGCTGCGTTGTTGTAATTCACCGCGCTCATCTAACCATTCAGTAATTAAACCAATGAGTGGATATTTTGTAGAACGGTTAAATTCTGTAGAAGAAGCTTCTGGCATACCTGCAACATGGCGAGCGTATTCAATAACAGCCAATTGCATGCCTAAACAAATACCCAAGAATGGGATTTTGTTTTCACGTGCGTATTGAATAGCTTTCATTTTGCCTTCAGTACCACGTTCACCAAAACCACCTGGAACTAAAATTGCGTCAGCTGTACTTAAAATAGATACGTCTTGGCTTTCAAGTTCTTCAGCGTTGACATAATCAATTTGTACTTTTACGCGATTTTTAATACCTGCGTGTAATAACGCTTCATTCACAGACTTATAAGCATCTGGTAATTCAACATATTTACCAACCATAGCTACACGTAAAGTGTATTCAGGATTTAGTAATGCTTCGACTACATTATCCCAATCTTCTAGGTTTGCTTCTGGAAGATCATTAAATCCAAAACGCTCACAGATCAAATCATCAACGTTTTGTTCATAGAATGTACGTGGAATTTGATAAATCGTTTTCGCATCTTTACATACCACTACAGCACGCGCTTCTACGTTAGTGAACAATGCAATTTTGCGTTTAGTGTCAACATCCACATCATATTCAGTACGGCAGATAAGAATATCTGGCTGAATACCAATCGAAAGCAACTCTTTTACAGAGTGTTGAGTTGGTTTTGTCTTAAGCTCTGCTGCAGATTTGATATATGGCAACAAAGTTAAATGCATAAGCATGGTTCTTTTATGACCAAGCTCAACCATTAACTGACGAACTGACTCCATAAATGGAAGTGATTCGATATCACCTACCGTACCGCCAATTTCTACGATAGCAACATCGTAGCCTTCACCTGCGCGAAGTACGCGTTCTTTA
>NZ_DKIK01000194.1:4082-4358 GCF_002454215.1 Acinetobacter sp. UBA6720 | reverse complement strand
GTAATGTCCGGCGACATCGCACGAACCAAATGAATCACATAGACAGAAATGATCGGACCAAGGACTGTACCAATCGAGGCATCAAAGAACGTTACTTGATCTAGGTGATAACGGTTTTGCAGGTTTAAGCCCATGACCACGCCCATCAATAAAGGCAACGCCAAACCTGTAAGTGGCGGATGTAAAAACAGCATCAGGCAGTACATACAAAAAGGGGCCAATACTATCGCTAACATCCAAAAAGCGCTGACTTGCGGGAAGATGCCATAAGCATAA
>NZ_DKIK01000194.1:1065-4020 GCF_002454215.1 Acinetobacter sp. UBA6720 | reverse complement strand
AGCATAAATAAAGACAATAATCGCCGCATACAAACTGCCACGGATAAAAATTTTTAAGGCAGGAACGGGATTATCCATACTGGTGAGAATGCAAGCACAAATAGCCGCCATTTCCGCCATCATAAAACCTGCTTTCCAGCCACTAACGATCCAAAATCCAGTCGCCACAATCACCACGATAAAAGCAGAAACGCCACCACGTACTGCAACACCATGATCGCGATGTAAGTTAGGATAAGTCGTACTCATCGGGATCACGGTCGCAGGTAAACTGTCATCGCCTTGTTGAATACGTTGCCAAATCAACTTAATGGCACGTATATTTTGAATAAAATGACGGACATCCATTTTTAAACTGGCCAATATGACTTGCTGCTGTGGCAAGGCACTGTCAAACACGTCTTGGAAACTCGACTCAAATTGTTCAGGCAAATGGTTTAGTTCTTGTTCTAAAATGGCTTGATCGCTTTGCAAAAACTCGACGATCTGCACATGCACTTTTTCTAAAGCAGGACGGTACGCAACATCAATGTGGTCTAGCTGCTGAATCCGCTCTGCCATCGCCACCAGATTGGTCACCAACATACTCAGTTGATGCAACATTTCTTGTAAGGGTTTGGTCATGCCTTGTAATGCTGATTTTTCATAGCTCAAGTACACAGCCATCACATGAATATCAGCAATATCACGCGTGATATGACTGAGCGTCGTGCTGTAATTAATGGCCTTAACATCATCTGTCAGGATTTGATCAAAAACCGCTCGGGTGTCTTGAAAAGTCTGTGAAACACGGGTTTTGACTACGGGACCGATATGCATCGGAAACAGTACCGCATTCACCACTGCACTACACAGTACTCCCACCGTGATTTCAATACAGCGACCAATCGCCATATCAAACATGGAGGTGATTTCAATGTTATAAACAATGTTGTAGCAAATAATGACCGTGGTATAGCCCGCCAACATAAAAATATAGCTACGTGGCGTTCGATCCAATAAAGAAAAATATAAGCAAAATCCGACCCACGTCGCCAAAAACAAGGTGAATAGTTCGGGGGTATTAATCAGATTTGGGGTAACCGCAAGTGAAACAATAGCGCCCAACAGCGTTCCCAAAACACGATATACGCTCTTTGAAGCGGCCATTCCAGTATAAGGATTGGCAATCACGAAGACTGTGCCTATAGCCCAAATGGGATAAGCCAGATCTAAGGAAAATGCCACATACAGTGAGAGCATGCCTGCCAAAAAAGTTTTACTCGCAAAAATCCAATCCAATTTATTTGGACGAAATGCAATTAACTGTTTGGTCAGGAACATAAATCATCTCTAAATGCGCTGAATGACAACATCTACAGGATTCTTCAACGCAGTATTGCTCAAGCAAACAGCAACACTTCATCCTCACCAGAAGCGAAAACGAATCAAAAATAATTCCAATAAATGAAGTCTTTTACAGACATGGGCAAAGACAGCACCATGTGACAGGAAAGAAAACGCTCAAAAAAATAATGAAACATTATTCATTAAAAGACATTTCTATAGACAATTTTTCCAAAATTAATTATTTTTGTCAATCAAAATATCTCTATGTGATAATACAATCTTTTTTATATGTGTTTTATCGCTTGTTTTTCAGATCAATTCTGCATATTAAAAGTTTCTCAAGCCTTCTGCGTAAACAGAAAACCATGTCAAAGTTATGTGTTTTTTGTTATATAGTCACTATTGCTCAGATAGATAATTTTTGACTCAGTAGGTTGTTATGGCACTTTCAAGTTTTGGTAAAATTCTCACTGTCTTAGGCCTCTTTTCTGTGTCACGCCCAATTATCAATGTCGATACTATCAGTGCCGAACTGGGGCTTTCACAACCTACAAGTTATCGCTACTTAAAAGAATTGGTGTCCGCAGGACTTTTACAGCGTTTAAGCGGAACCAGCGGTGACTATACTTTGGGCTCTCAAATTGCTGTGTTGGACTATATCTCTCGAACCACAGATCCGTTATTACAAATCAGCATTCCTTTTATGCAAGACATCGTTGAGCGAACGGAATTTTGCTGTATCCTCACCCAGCTCAACTCAGAGCACTGTATTGACCTATATGGTGAAGTTTTTAAAGACCTTGAATTATTTTCCTATGGGCGGGGTTGCCCACGCCCCGTGTATTTGGGTTCATCGCCGAAAGTGGTGATCTCACAGCTTAGCAAAGCTAAAATTATTGAATATTATCAAAAATTTGCTACTCAACTGGCCGAGGTCAATTTTGCCGCGAGCCAAGAAGAATTTTTACAAAAAATGAAAGCCATTAAGAAACAGGGCTATTATTTTTCCAATGGCGAGTTTGACCCCAATCTTGCCAGCCTTTCTGTACCTGTCAAATTTTCACCCAAAGATACGCCGTTGGCACTGACCTTATTGGCTTCGAAGAACCGATTTGAATTTGTCGATCTGAAAAAAATGGTCGAAATATTAAGACATAGCGCACTACAAATCGAACAGAAATGCCATCTGCTACATAATATTGAGACCTAAATTTTATTTAGCCTTGCTGTGCGGGATAGAAATAGCGAAAGGTTAAATTCAGTCGTGGCTCAGTGATTTTACTGGATTTCATCAACGCATGTTTCCAGTAGCGCTGAGTCTGTCCACGCATCACGATCAATTGCCCACTGTGTAGCATAAGCTCAACTTTTTCCTGTTTAAACTTGTGCTTAAAGCAAAACTTACGAGTTGCACCAAAACTGAGTGATGCAATCACCACATTGTCTTGCTGCGGCGAACGTAGTGAAGGTTCATCATCACTATGCCAGCCCACAGCTTGGCTACCATTTTCATATAAATTGGCTAAACATGAATTAAATGGATGCCCCACCAGTTGCTCAATATGCTGTTTTAAACGAAACAAAGCAGGATGCCATAACAGTGCTTGCTTGGCACTCCCCGAATAG
>NZ_DKIK01000194.1:0-943 GCF_002454215.1 Acinetobacter sp. UBA6720 | reverse complement strand
TAACACGACCTCGTCAGGTTGCCATGCCAAATGCGCTAAAAAATAATCCAAATATTTCGCACTTTGCTCCGCAGTTAAAATCAAGCCCAAATCCTGCACCTGCCCATCACATGGGAGCAAGTTTTCTTGCGGTTCAGGACTAAACAGATCTAAGGTCATGACTTTTCCTCCTCTGCAAACAGTTTAACTGAATTTAGAACGACACAAATCAAAACAAAGTCACAGCTTGTCGCCTAGCCTCCTTATGCATACACTCATCTGAACTTTCACAATAAAAAGAAGCATGTATGAACCTTTGGCAGTTGTTTCAAAAGCTTCGCCCCTTTGTCCACCCCTATCGGATATTGGTGATTGCGACCTTGATCCTGACGCTCATTGGTTCCTTCACCGCGCAGGTCAATGCCCTGACTTTGCAATATGCCGTCGACAGTATCAACCGTCTAGTTGAACAAGGCCAAGGACTGACCGAAGGCCTACACATTTTGATCACTATTTCTGTGATTTTACTCAGCAAAGAAATCATCAGTGCCTTGGTGCAGTTTGGTCAAAAATTTTATGGGGAAAAACTGCGCATTCTGGTATCACAAGACTTGGCGCAAAGTATTATTGAAAAATTCCTGAACTATCGTTTGACCTTTTTTAATGCCGATCAGAACCAAGCAGGTAAGCTACAAACGCGAATTGACCGTGGCATTGGTTCGCTCACCCGTCTCATACAAATCTTTTTTATTGATATTTTACCGCTCTTTAGCAGTGCGATTGTGGCACTGGGACTGATGTACTATGCCAATATTTATGTCGGTTTAGTAGCAACCAGTATTATTCCGATTTACTTTTGGCTGACCTTTCAACAGGCAAAAAAACTAGGAGGATGGCGGCGTAAACTGCGTGATGGTCGTGAAAAAAAGAGCCAAAGCATTCTCAGTATTATCCAGTCGATTAG
>NZ_DKIK01000007.1:385-2773 GCF_002454215.1 Acinetobacter sp. UBA6720 | reverse complement strand
TCACAGGTAATTTAGGTGCTTCGAGTACATCACTGACACAACTTTTGAAAAATCCTGCACTCACTTTAGGTGCGAGTTTAAGCCTACCCTTTCTTCAATATAATGATATGAAGAAAGATATTGCGATTAGTGATCTTGAATATGAGAAAGCGATTACTCAATATCGCCAAACGCTATACCAAGCTTTCGCTGATGTAGAAAATGCCTTGTCGAATCGAACTCAACTGAATCAGCAAGTACAACTGCAACAACGCAATGTCGAGTTAGCTAATAAAACTGAGCGACTTACCGAAGTGCGTTATCGCAATGGTGCAATTGCCTTAAAGAACTTACTAGATGCGCAAGAAACTACACGTAATGCACGACTCAGCTTAGTTGAAACCAAGCAAAGTCAATACAATGCTTATGTGACGCTAATGCAAGCACTTGGCGGAAGCCCTGTGAAAGAACTACCTGAGCAATAACACACGAGTTGATATTATTTACTCGCTTAAAGTTTTTAGCTCATTTTTAATGAGCTGAGAGCTTTTGATATGATCTTGATCATCAAAAACAACCTCATAAGAAAGTTGTTCTCCATTAAAGTAAACCTCAGTCGGCGAACCAATGATTTCCCACAGACCAATCGTAGCAATATCCGCAGTCGTATGCCATAGCGTACGGTTGACTCTGGCTGCTTTTGAGTAACCTTGTTGGAAAGTATAAATTTCTTTACGTTCTCCAAACGGTTTCTGATGTGACTGGTGCACCCAATTCGGAAATCACATAATTACGATGTTTTCCAACCTCTAAAACCGTCAAATTCTTTTTACTTGGTTGCTTACTTGCCATAACAGCAGCACAACCTTGCAGTGAAAGTAAAATCACTAAGCCAGAAACAACAGCTATTTTCTTCACGCTTTAACCTACCCCGAAAGCTTAAAATAATATGTTTATCGAAATTCTATTTGAATTTCTGATTAAACAAAAACCTGCATTAATTAGCATATAAGGGATAAGATGACAAATAGATAATTATACTTATTGATATATTTTCAATGGATTGCACATTGTTGAATTAAATATACGATTAAAGCTTATAAAGTGATGTTGTTCATAGCTTTAGTGTTGACGTAAATATTGCTGTTTTATATGCTGAGCTAGATAAGATAGAAAATCCAATTAGTTATAATCTATTTTTTTATTTTGGTCATGCGGCAAATTTGCCATGTAACTGTGGTTAGATGCTTTTCAGTAAATTGGAAATCAAATGGATAAAAGATACCAGATTTTTGTAAGTTCAACTTATGCAGATTTAAAAGCAGAAAGACAGCACGTAATTCAAGCATTAATGGAAATGGATTGTATTCCAGCGGGTATGGAGTTATTCCCAGCTACTGATGAAGAACAATGGGAATTTATTAAAAAGGTAATAGATGACTGTGATTACTATTTATTGATCATCGGTGGACGATATGGGTCGACTACCGATGAGGGAATCAGTTACACAGAGAAAGAATTTGATTATGCGGTCGAGCACGGACTAAAAATTGTCGCGTTAATTCACGGTGCTCCTGATGACATTCCATTTGGGAAGTCAGAAGAAGACCCAGCTCTCAGAAAAAGGCTCATTGCCTTTAAAGATAAGGTGATGACTGGGCGATTGGTAAAATTTTGGCTTGCAGCTTCTGATCTTCCAGGTCTTGTAGCGCTTAGCCTAACAAAAACCATAAAAATGTATCCAGCAGTTGGCTGGGTACGTGCAAGTCATGTTGCTAATGAAGATATTCTTTCAG
Organism: Acinetobacter sp. UBA6720; assembly: GCF_002454215.1. NCBI lineage: Bacteria > Pseudomonadati > Pseudomonadota > Gammaproteobacteria > Moraxellales > Moraxellaceae > Acinetobacter > Acinetobacter sp. UBA6720. The sequence continues at coordinate 998 of NZ_DKIK01000007.1, read as the reverse complement.
AAATAAATCAATTGCGAAAGGAAAACGCAGATCTCAACAACAAATTAGCAACATTGGAAAACCAGCAGCGACCAGCGGTCGAAGGAATTGCAGATATTAATTCCGATATCACGATAAATGGCTCCTACTATTATAAGATGCCAGGTTATCAAAGTACTAGTAAGTTTAATTTTTCATCCACCATTTCATGGAAGGAACTATTTTCCTTAATCGCTCCCTATCTTGTGGAGCATCCAAATGATGCACTTGTTAAAAGCAAGCTGGCAACTAGCTTGCTTGAGAGAGAAGGTAAACCTGGATCTACAGCCAGCATAAATGATCAGGAATTCAAAACAATATCCATACAGTTAGAAGCATATGGATTGATATCAACCTCATATACAAAGACCACTAAAGGTGGGATGGCTCTATTTTGGCAGTTAACGAAAAAGGGCAGACAACTAATGATTGAAACTAGAGTTGTAAAGTAGCCGCATCTAACAATTAGCTGTACAAGGCCTTAACTACGCGCCGCAAGCTTGTGGTTTGCTCCATATAGTTGGGCCAGTTAAGCAAGACATTATAATTTGAATATCTCATAATTTAAAAGAAGCCGCTATAAAGCGGCTTTATT
>NZ_DKIK01000007.1:0-259 GCF_002454215.1 Acinetobacter sp. UBA6720 | reverse complement strand
TGAAGCCCACGGTGAGCAAAGGAACAATGCAGCATTGCCCACTTCTTCAATCGTCACATTACGTTTTAGTGGCGCAATCTTTTCATTGGCATCGAGCATTTTACGGAAAGATTTAATCCCCGATGCTGCCAAAGTACGGATTGGACCTGCAGAAATTGCATTTACACGAATACCATCTACGCCCAAGCTAGAAGCTAAATAACGAACACCCGCTTCTAAAGACGCTTTAGCCATACCCATCACGTTATAGTTTGGCATC
>NZ_DKIK01000033.1:2703-36881 GCF_002454215.1 Acinetobacter sp. UBA6720 | reverse complement strand
GGACACTGCTTCTGTGAACTCTTCGACTTTAGATGTTGATCTTCAACCAATCAACTTGAACAAAGCGGTTGATGGGCAGTTAGAAGTTAAAGGAAAGGTGATTAAAGAATATAGTTCAAAATGGCTCTATTTTGCGATTATTGTCGACAACTTGGCATCAGGTTTAGCAGGTGCTGCATTTATTGCATTCTTGTCAAGCTTAACCAGTGTGTCTTTTACTGCTGTTCAATATGCAATTTTTAGTTCTTTGATGACATTAACACCTAAAATTTTAGGTGGATACTCAGGGACGATTGTATCGAATATTGGCTATCCAAATTTTTTCTTGATGACGACACTGATTGGCATACCTATTTTAATTTTGGTGGTTTGGGTGGCGAAACTTCTACGTGAGCATGCTGCTGAACAAAGTTAAAGCATCTATTTATATCGAAATGAGAAAGTAGTCATTGTGGCTACTTTTTTATGGCTGAGATTTGAAATATAGAGCAGCATTGCCTATATTGGGTGGCTGAAACAAAATCAAGAGGTAATTCCAATGCGCATGTTACATACCATGCTACGTGTAGGCAATTTAGAACAATCTTTGGCGTTCTATACTGAAGTGCTTGGTATGACTTTACTTCGTAAGCGAGATTATGAAGAAGGTCGTTTTACTTTGGCATTTGTGGGTTATGGCGATGAAGACAATCATACAGTTTTAGAGCTGACACATAACTGGGATACGGATAGTTATGAATTGGGCAATGCTTATGGCCATATAGCTATCGCTGTAGATGATGCATATAAAGCTTGTGAGGAAATCAAAGCACGCGGTGGCAATGTCGTGCGTGAAGCAGGTCCAATGAAAGGTGGAGTTACGGTGATTGCATTTGTTGAAGATCCAGATGGTTATAAAATTGAACTCATTCAGCAAGATAACAATGCGCGTAATAATTAAGCGGTGGCTCGGCAATGAACAGAGAAAAATTTTCAGTATTAATTAAAAAAATATTGAACATATCCTGTAAATGCTAGCTTTATTTATATAGCTCAGTAAGATGAATTTACCCAAAGGTAAATGAGTCGCTGGGCTTTTTCATTTTTAGAGGAATGACAGGATGTTGGTATGTTGAAATTATTGGCATTTGATCGGTTTACGCTATTACTCTTTGTTATGGTGCTCTTAGCTAGCTTTGCTCCAATTTCTGGTCAGGCTGCAGGTGTATTTAGCGTACTTACGACGGTTGCGATTGCCATATTATTCTTTTTACATGGTGCTAAGTTATCCCGTGAAGCAGTGATTCAGGGCATGATGCACTGGAAACTGCATGCTTTGGTGTTTGCCTTTACCTTTATTCTTTTTCCTATTTTAGGTTTACTGGCAAAACCTGTATTGGTGCCACTACTTGGGCAAGAATTGTACTGGGGATTTTTGTTTATGTGCTTTTTGCCGTCGACAGTGCAGTCTTCTATTGCGTTTACTTCGGTTGCGCAAGGGAATGTGGCGGGGGCGGTTTGTAGTGCATCATTTTCAAATTTGATCGGGATGTTTATTACTCCTGTAATGGTGGCCTTTTTTATTTTAGGCAAGTCAGAACATGGTTTTGACCCAACATCCTCTATTCTTCAAATTACCTTATTGCTTTTGGTGCCTTTTGTGCTAGGCCAAATACTCAGACCTTATGTTTTCCCGTATATGCAAAAGATGCCGAGCATCGTTAAAGCATTTGATCAGGGCTCGATTTTAATGGTGGTGTATGGTGCTTTTAGTGGTGCTGTGGTGGCGGGTTTATGGCAAGAAGTCAGCCTGAGTACACTGCTGATTCTGATTGTCGTTTGTTCAGTGTTACTGACGATTGTTATGCTTTTGGGATTATTTCTGCCACGTTGGTTAGGCTTTAACCGTGCTGATCAGAAAACAATTTTTTTCTGCGGCTCTAAAAAGACTTTAGCTAGCGGTGTCCCAATGGCACAGATCCTCTTTATTGGCCAGCCTTTGGGGATGATCGTTCTACCGATTATGATTTTTCATCAAATTCAGCTGATGGTGTGTGGAATTATTGCTAATTATTGGGCGAAACAAAGTACGGATGAATAATAAAATTTACAAAAGCTAAGTTCTGAACTTAGCTTTTGTAAATGTCTAAACACAGTTGAACACTTTTTTATATTAAATATATTAGAGAATAAAGTTATAAAGATAATAAAAAACATATATTTTTCTGTTGGTTATAGTAATATCAGCCTTGTAAATTAAGACCTAAACATGAGAACAAATTGAGATATTGTTGAAAAAATACCATTAATGTCGTTGCAACTCATGTTAAATTTTTGTAGAGAAAATCAACCACAGATGAATGTTGGAACTGGAGCATGCTTATTTAGTTGTGAGACAGAAGTTGCTGAATACTGTAAAAGCAGGAAAAGATATCAAGTATAATGGCGTAAGCATCTTTCAAGAGACTGAAATGGATCAATCAATTGATCCTATGTTTAAATAAGAAATACAAAACATGTTGGACGTGATGTCTTCATCCATACGAAAAGTAAATACTAAAAAATATTGTCCTTTTTTGATTGAACGACTCAATCATTTTGATGAAGCTGAATTTCAACGTATGCTAGAAAAATAATATATTAACTATATGAAAAGCGCAGCTCAGAAGAAAGCTCAAAGCCAAAAATGATCTATTTATTAATAGATCTATTTCAGTTATAATGTCGCCCACTTGTTGTGCTTAGCTCTGACGGTATCCGTCTCGGTGGGCCAAAAGAATGGTCTGTTATGGTGTTGATCTGCAACTTAATTTAATTAAGTGGGCCTTTCCTCAATTTTGAGAGTGATCAATTGCGATGACAGCAAAACCTTCTTTAACTTTTATGGAGTAATCGACGATGCGCGCCGATATTCACCCAAAATACGAAACTTTAGTTGCTACTTGTTCTTGCGGTAACGTAATCGAAACTCGTTCTGCACTTGGTAAAGAAACTGTTTACCTAGACGTATGTTCAGCTTGCCACCCATTCTACACTGGTAAGCAAAAGAACGTTGACACTGGCGGTCGTATCGACAAGTTCAAACAACGTTTTGCTGGCATGTCACGTTCTATCAAACGCGACTAAGAGCAAAAGAAAAAAACGGGCATTTGCCCGTTTTTTTATGTCTATACTTTTTGCTATAAAGTTATAGCTCCTAGAGTTCAACCATATAACAAAAAGACTCCATCTAGGAGTCTTAAAGTTTAGAGGTAGAGAACTTAGCTTTAAGCTTTACTGATCTTGCACGTCAATCAGATGATCCAGTTTTTTCTGGAAATAGTCGCCTTGAATAAAGCGGGCATCGACATTCCACGCATTAGCAAACGAAGTCATATCATTCAGATCACGCAACATAATTTGAATGTTTTTCAATTGATGATAGACCGCAACTTTTTCTTGTAATTCTTCTGTGTTGGCATCACTACTGAGCATACGAGTTAAGTTTTCATGCAGAGTCAAATTGTTTATATCAAGTTGGCGTAGGATAGATTCGCTATAAATGGTGTTGCCAAAGTCACGAATTGAGATTTCAGCGCCGTATTGACGAAGTTGAGCAATATACTTCTGCGCTTCAGCAAGATTTTGGCTGATGTCATCCTCTGAGAATTGTAAGATAATTGGATGACTGAGTTTGCTACGGACAATCGTAATGAGTTTGGCAATAAACTCAGGGAATGAGCGGTCATTAAAGAGGACAGCTTTGTTTAAGTTTACAATCAGTTTTGCCTCAGGATATTGAGTAATAAAATTATGTAACTGTTTGCATGACTCAACTAAAATCCAACGATCAAGTTTAATAGACAGTTCAGGGTCTTCACTTAACTCTTTAAGACAAGAAAGATCTTTCCATGTGTTGCCATAAATAAAACCACAAGTCACTTCGTAAGTGTATAAATTGGTATCCTCTTTATCATAGAGCTGTTGGTACTTGAGGTGAATTTCACCACGGTCCAATGCTACATGTAAGGCTTTAAGTATCGTTGGTTCGTTTGCTGTTTTTTCAGTTTCGAGAGTTTCATTAACCGTCGGATTGATGAACTCCATTACGGGCATACTGATACTTGTTTTTTGGTCAATTTCGCAATCGTCTTGATTGGTTGGCAAGGAAGTTGTAAATGCAGTACAGAGTAAGCTTTCAAATTGGTCTTGATTTGAAACTTCACCCTTTAACAAAGTGTATCCAATACGCAAATTCACAGGATAGCTACTCTGATCAACAGTAATCAGCTGTGGTTTAGTTAGTGCATTTAAGGCGATGAGCTTAGACTCAAGTTTGGCTTGGGACTCTGCTTGGAATAATCCCACAATCGTTTGTCCACCCGCTTTGAACAGGGGCACATGAGTCTGTTCGTTTAAAAAGCTGTAAATATTATTGAAATAATCGCGCGTGGTTGCCCAGTTGGCATTAAAAATTTCATCTGGACACGAGCTGAGAGCAAAGCTAACCAAAGCATTGTGATCTGAGGGTTGCTTGGTCAGACTGCGGTTAATTTGTTGATAAATATTTGGACTTATAGGCTGTTTTTCGTTCGGTGTTGTTGGGGTGGTGGCGATTTCAGATTCAACTTCAATTGTAAGTTGAAGGGCATCATCTTCAGGAGCTGCTAAGAACTCGATTTTTAATGGATTCTTAGATTGGGCTTTGCTATTAAGGGTATGTACTTCAAATGCACCTAGGTCAAATTGACCTTGCGAAATTTTTTTGAATCGCTGTTTAAAGTCATTTACATCTTGAGGTTGAATAATATCGAGCAAAGGTTGACCGATAATATCGTCCTCAGAGTTTAAGCCGAACAGTTGGAGATACTCTGCATTAGCTGAAACATGAATGCCTTCTTGAATTAATGCGACAGCTTTATTGCTTTCTTCGACCAAAGCTTGCGCCTGATTTTGTGCAGTTTCAAGCTCATTCATGAGTTGCTGTTGGCTTTGAGATAAACGACTTAATGCTAAGGCGCGTAATAAACCTAAATAAAAGGGATCAGCTTGGTTTAAGTCCAAAATGTCATAGACACCCTTACGAATAAAATTTGCGTATTGATTGTCTTGATAGTCATCTGGTTTGAGTAATATTAAAGGTAAATTCACTTGTTTAGAATTGTGAATTAGAGTCAAGGCTTGTTCGTATTTTAAGTCATATGCACGACCAAAAATGACCACATCCCAAGATAGGTGAAGTTGCTTTTCGAAATTTTGTAAATCATCGAGCAAAGTTGCTTGGACTTGATGATCACTAGAAGTTAAAAGGTCACGAATTTGGTTATAACGGATCTGATTATCATCAATAATGAGTAAACGTGTTTCCGTACGTTTTAACTTTTTAGACAATAATGGATTTCTCACTTCAATGCTTCCCATAAATCGTGATTTTTAATAGCATTCATTTGCTTTTGAATAAAACTTTGAACCAGAGGTTCTTGTTGATCGTTTAATAATTCATAGTCAAAACGAATAAAACTTTGTGTAATTAGATGAGCTTTGACTAAATAAATTTTAAGATCTTGATTGCCTAAGCGTAAATGTATGGTCTGCTTTTCACGGTACATATTAGAACCAGGAACGATTAAGCTGGTGTGGACTTCATCAAGCTGTGAGGTTTGAACTAATAGGGCGGGCTGATAGTTCTGGCTATGACGGTCTGTTTTAACCATGACCGCACAAGGGAAGAGGTCTTGTGCCAAGATTTCTAAACCGAGTTCTAAACTTTTTTCGCTTGATTGTTTAATCCAGCGAATTACACCGCCACGCCATTGGCTATGTGCATTTTCTTGAACCAAAATGAATTCACCTGTTTTGAGGTGTGCAGGTGTTGGGCCTGTCCAGCGTATACGATAACCATTGACGCTAATATCAAGTACTTCAGCTGGATAAATTTGTTTAGATTCTCGATCAATGACACGAACGGTACTCGTTTCAACAGGAATATTGCTATTCATCGAGTTGATCACGTGACTTTCATTCTGGAAATTATAATTTCCTTCGAGCTCTAAAGTTTCGTGAAAATTCTTGCCTTTAGATAAATAGAAATGCGCTACAGACAAGCCAAAACAAATTTGTAACTGAGCTGAATATTCGTAACGTTCATGTTTACGTTCAATATTATTGGTCAATAAATTATGAATATGGAAATGCAACGCAGGAGTAAGAAAAATCTTTTCATCCCGTGACAGTGGTTCAGCGCGTTTGGTTTGCATCTCTGTCAAATGATCAAGCAAAGCTTGCGTCGAAATAAAAATATTGGGTTGTATGTGACTATTCTTTTGAGAATTATAAGTTGGAGGATAGTCTTTCGACGCATCGACAATATAGCGAGATAAGGTCGTTTCTTTCGGCAGAATTTGTACTAGTTTTGCCCAATCAAAGCTACACAAAAATAAACCTTGAATTTCACCTGGGCGAATTTGGTGCGTATTAAAAATATCTAATAAAATCAATTGTGCATAAGCTTGGCTAATATTGCTAAGTTGATGCTGCGTCCCTTGAACCTGATTGATATTGGTCAGGTAGAAGTTATTTTGAATGGCTGAATCTAATAGTTGGTGTGCAGCGAGCCATTGTCCCGGAATAGGAGAGCTGTACAGTAAATGCTGTTGATATAACAACAAAGATAGTTGCTGTAACGCATAGTAGCTTGACACGGTGCGTGCAGTTTGCAGATTCTTTTTTTGATGAAATGCAAAAAGGGAAAATTTATTTTGAGTGATTTGCTGAGAAACACGTTTTGCAATGTCGATATACACTTTAGCAAAATGACTACGCATTAATAAGGCAAGCTCAATAATGTGGTCATTGCGATCTGTGGTAATTAAACCCTGATTAAAAAAGTGTTTTTCTAAGCTGGTCAGTACATTTTCTAAATTTGAATGAAGAACTTGAACTAAGTCAAAGCGAAGTGTTTCGCTGACTTGAAGTTCTGAAACTTCAAGGAGAGCTTGAAATAGAGAACGAGAAGAGTCGCCCAATTGCAAAATGGATAAATTCGCCAACCATTCTTGTAAGCCTTTGACTGTGCTTGGGCAGAAACTAAGCTTGTCCAACTTTAACTCAGTTGGCTTTTGGAAGATATCTGAAGTACTCGTCATCATCGTTATTATTTAACTCAAAAAGTTGAAACCCCGAAAAGTGGTGTCTTATTCTTTTCTCCCGCAATTTCCCTCACCAATTTGGGAACCAGATAGCCAGGTAGGTTCGCCAATAATGCTTGATAAAGAAAATCAATGTCCTGCGGGTTTAAATCAAAATGGTGCGCACCTTTTACTTTATCTAAAACATGTAAATAGTAGGGCAAAACCCCTGCATCAAATAAACGGTAGCTCAAATCTGTCAAAATTTGAACATGATCATTGACCCCTTTCAATAAAACCGCCTGATTGAAAACGGTGATTTTTTCTGCGACTAATTGCTGTAATTGTCGGCAGGTCAAATCATCCAATTCCGATGCATGATTTGAGTGTACCACTAGAATAATGCGCAGCCTACTGTTTTTTAAGATGGAAATTAGCTCTTCATCGACACGGTTGGGGATTACGATAGGAACTCGTGAATGAATTCTCAAAAATTTAAGTTGAGGTAGACTTTCTAAACGCTCAATCCACACTTTTAATTTGCGATTTGACAGGGTTAAGGGGTCTCCGCCACTCAAAATGACTTCATTAATGTCAGGTTGTGACCGAATGTAGTTTTGAATATTGATCCAATCTTCTGACTTTGGTAGGTTTTCTTGATAGGGAAAATGTCGACGGAAACAATAACGGCAATGAACAGCACAAGCTCCAGTTAAGGTCAATAAAAAGCGAGTTTTGTATTTGTGTAAAACACCGGGTTGTTGATTGGCTTCTTCTTCACCGAGTGGATCTGTCACAAAGTCAGGATGTTCTTCAAGTTCAAGGTGATGGGGCAATACTTGCAGTAGGAGTGGGTCAAGAGGATTGCCTTTTTGCATTCTGGCCACAAAAGCACGCGGAACACGGAGCTTAAATTGGGTCGAAGCGAGAAGGGCACCCGACAGCAGTTGCTCAGGAGAAAGCTCTAAAACGTGAAGTAATTCTAAAGGATCGGTAATTAAGTCACTGAGCTGAGATTGCCAATTTTGCTCTTGGTACAAATAATGTGTCATGCCAAATAAAGGGATCAAATGCTAGATAAAAGGAAGTTACGCTATCAAAAGTAATGATGCTGAAACGAGTTGTTGAGGTGTCTATGGCTCAAAAAAGATGTTTTCAAAACACATAAACAGACAAAACAGCGCTATTTTATCAAGATCTACGGCGTATAGGCAGTGGATTTTCATTGCTTCATAACGCCTTGCTCATTTACAATACGAGGCATCAAAAAAGATGCCCTATCTTAATAGCTAAGCGTTTCAGCGTTTTAGTGCTTAAGATTAAGACATAAATATTTAAGTTAGTTAGTTTGGAGTGCGCCAGTCATGGCCTATTATTCTACGAATGATTTCAAGTCAGGCCTTAAGGTTATGCTTGACGGTAACCCATGTTCTATCATGGAAAATGAATATGTAAAGCCAGGTAAAGGTCAAGCATTTAACCGTGTAAAACTACGTAATTTACGTTCTGGTAAAGTGTTAGAAAAAACATTTAAGTCTGGTGATTCTCTGGAAGCGGCTGACATCGTAGAAGTAGAAATGGAATACTTGTACAACGATGGTGAAATGTGGAACTTCATGGACCCTGTATCATTTGAACAGATCGCTGCTGATAAAACAGCAATGGGCGATGCTGCTAAATGGTTAAAAGACGATTCAAATGAAAAATGTACCATTATGTTGTTCAATGGCGTGCCATTAACGGTTAGCCCACCAAATTTTGTTGTTTTAAAAATTGTTGAAACTGATCCAGGTGTACGTGGTGATACGTCTGGTGGTGGTGGTAAACCAGCAAAATTGGAAACAGGTGCTGTAGTGCGTGTTCCATTATTTGTACAGCAAGAAGAAAGCGTTCGTGTAGATACGCGTACAGGCGATTATTTAGAACGTGCATAATGGTTTAAAAATAGACTATTATCGGAAGGGATGATGTGAATCATCCCTTTTTTTATGCCAAAGTCTTAGATCAAAACAAGGAGATGCAGAGTAAAGTCGCAAAGGAAAACAGCAGTACCTCGAATAATTAAATACGCTGATTGAATGCAACAAATATGAGGGATTGAAATGGAATCTGTTCAGCCGAAGTCGACTCTGACTTCAAAAATCATTTGGCTACTGGTAGCCATCGTCGGTGCAGTCTCTTTTGGGATCTTGGCACTAAGTCGTGGTGAGCATGTCAATGCCATCTGGCTCGTACTTGCTGCGGGCTGTATTTATAGCATCGCTTATCGCTTCTACAGTTTATTTATAGCAACTAAAGTTTTTGAACTGGATGAACGCCGTTTAACACCTGCACATCGTTTAAATGATGGTTTGGATTATGTTCCGACCAACAAGAGTGTATTGTTTGGACATCACTTTGCAGCGATTGCAGGTGCAGGACCATTGGTTGGCCCTATTTTAGCAGCACAAATGGGTTATTTACCGGGCACCATCTGGTTACTTGTGGGTGTAGTGCTCGCAGGTGCGGTTCAAGATTTCTTAGTCTTGTTTATCTCTACCCGTCGTGATGGACGTTCACTCGGGGAAATGGCAAAACAAGAACTTGGAACCTTTGCCGGCATTGTGGTTATGCTTGGTGCATTGGGGGTCATGATTATTATCCTAGCGGTCTTGGCGCTTGTGGTGGTCAAGGCACTTGCACACAGTCCATGGGGCGTATTTAGTATTGCAGCCACGATTCCAATTGCGCTCTTTATGGGAATCTATATGCGTTTTATCCGTCCGGGTAAGATTGCAGAAGTGTCTGTGATTGGTTTCGTGTTGATGATGCTGGGCATTGTCTATGGTGGAGATATTGCACAACATCCATATTGGGGTGAATTCTTCACCTTATCGGGTACTCAATTGACGTGGGCATTGATTATTTATGGTTTCGTGGCTTCAGCATTGCCTGTTTGGCTGTTGCTTGCACCACGTGATTATCTATCAACCTTCTTAAAAATTGGTGTGATTGCAGGCTTAGCGGTTGGTATTATTTTTGCCATGCCGGAGATGAAACTTCCTGCGATTACTAAATTTATTGATGGTACAGGTCCTGTGTTTGCAGGTTCGTTGTTCCCATTCTTATTTATTACCATTGCCTGTGGTGCAATTTCAGGTTTCCATGCTCTAGTATCATCAGGAACGACTCCTAAACTGGTCAATAATGAGCGCGATATTCGTATGATCGGATATGGCGGTATGCTTATGGAGTCTTTTGTTGCAATCATGGCCTTGATCTGTGCTGCAGTATTAGAACCAGGTGTATATTTTGCAATTAACTCACCAGCAGCATTGATTGGAACAAGTGCTGATACTGCCGCTGAAGCAATACGAAATCTTGGTTTTGTGGTTACTCCAGAAGCTTTAACTTTGCTGGCACAGGAAGTGGGTGAAAGTACGATTCTGTCGCGTACAGGTGGAGCACCAACTTTTGCCATTGGTATGGCACATATCATCACAGAGATTTTCAATAGTCGTGAAATGATGGCATTTTGGTATCACTTCGCTATTTTGTTTGAAGCACTGTTCATCTTAACAGCGGTTGATGCGGGTACGCGTGCTTGCCGTTTCATGGTGCAAGATACTGTAGGTATTGTGGTTCCTGCGGTGAAAAACTCACATAACTTCTTTGGAAACTTGTTGGGTACAGCGGTTGCTGTGTCAGGTTGGGGTTTCTTCGTTTATCAAGGTGTGGTGGATCCACTCGGTGGTATCAATAGCTTATGGCCACTGTTTGGTGTGGGTAACCAAATGCTTGCTGCCATGGCGCTAATGTTAGGTACTGTAATCCTCTTTAAAATGAAGAAAGAAAAATATGTTTGGGTCACGATTGTTCCAACAATTTTCTTATTAGTGACCTGTATGACTGCGGGCTGGCAAAAGATTTTCCATGAAAATCCAAAAATTGGCTTCTTAGCGCAGGCTGAACGTTTTAACAAAGCGATTGCAAATAATGAAATTTTAGCACCAGCAAAAACAGTAGCTGAAATGCAAACGGTTGCATTATCGAATCAGATCAATGCGGCACTGTGTGGATTCTTTATGATTGTGGCGATTGTGATGTTGTTTGCTGCAATTAAGGTCATTCGCCGTGCGCTTGCAAGCCCTGTCCCAACAGTGCACGAAGCTGAAGCGATTTATCGTGATCCTGAAGACATTCAGCCTTCAAAATCTGGACATTAAAAGGGGAATTTAGATGAATCTAAAGTTTGCCAAAAGTGGAAAGACGATGATTTATAAAATCATCAAAATGACAGTAATGTCGCAGAAAGATTTAATTCTCAATCCTAAAAATTGGTCTCGAATTGCGACGCTGTGGCAACGGTTGCAACAAAGTTTCCGTTTGATGGTGGGAGTGCCAGACTATCCCAACTATTTGGAACATATGAAAAAACATCATCCAGATTTAGAGCCGATGGATGCTAAAACATTTTATCGCCATTGTGTGGATGCACGTTATCCGTCTGCAAGTAACGGTATGAAAAAGTGCCCTTGTTGATTGAGTCCGTGACTTAAAAAACGACACTTCGGTGTCGTTTTTTATTGCAAACCAGATGTAATAAGCAAAGCGTCAAGCTGGATTGGGTTATATTATTTGAATTCGATAGCTGGATGGGCTGAGGTATCATCCAACATAGCACATTCACTACAAAGGTGAAGATGTCGTATATCTGACAGCTTTGTAGGGAGAGAGGTCTTAAAATTGTCTGAATATTCGGAAGAGGGCAATTTAGTGAAAATATTTATTTATGGTCCTGGAAGTATTGGGTGTTATTTAGGTGGAAGATTGGTTGCTGCTGGGAGTGATGTCACCTTTATTAGCCGCCCACGGATTTATCAAGAACTGTCTCAGTTTGGGTTGGAGCTCACTGATTATTTAGGCAATAATATCAAACTTGCGCCCCATCAACTCAAACTGACGACTGATCCTACTCAGGTTGTGGATGCAGACGTGATTTTTATTTGTGTCAAATCGGCTGCAACAGAACAAGTTGCATCTGAACTCAAAGAATATTTAGGGTCTAAAACTCCATTGATCATCAGTTTTCAAAATGGTTTGAGTAATGTCCCTATTTTAAAAAGGGTTTTGCAAGGACCGATGATTTTAGAGGGGATGGTTCCTTTTAACGTCGCCACGCAAGAAGCTGGGCATTATCATCAAGGCACATCGGGTGCATTAAGTGTTAAGCAATTTCCTCATCAACATCTATTGGAAAAGCTATTTCAAAAATCGAGTTTGGATATTGTTTTTGAAAAAGACATGCTTGCTGTGCAATGGGCCAAGCTTTTACTTAATTTAAATAATTCAATCAATGCCTTGTCAAAAAAACCGCTAAAGGAACAGTTGTCGATTCGTAAATATCGTCAATGTGTGGCAATGGCACAGCAGGAAGCTTTAGCACTGCTTGATTATGCTCAGATTAAACCTGCAAAGTTAACCGCAGTTCCTACACATCTCATTCCTAAGATTTTGAGTTTGCCCAATCCTATATTTAAATTATTAAGTCGAAAGATGTTAGAAATTGATCCATTGGCTCGCTCATCCATGCAAGATGATTTACTAGCAGGTCGGCTTACAGAGATTGATTGGATTAATGGTGAGGTTTTAAAACTCGCAGAGCAATCTGGTCAACAAGCTCCGATCAATGCAAGATTAATAGAACTGGTTAAACTCGCTGAGAAATCTCCTCAATCATTTTCAATAAGTGCGAGCGATTTGAAAGATCAGTTGAACGCTGCTGCCAGAGAGTAGATCTAATAACAATATCTCACCTATTAACGCAAATATTGAATATTTATAAAGTTCATCTTTGAGTATGGTTTAAAAACCTGTATGTTAAACCTTGGTTTATATTTTGATTGGGGGCATACAACGTGCTTTGGGGAACAGAAAAGAAGATTACGCCTACGCAAGTAGATAAACTGGATCAGTCGAAAATCAATGCGTTTTATCCCAAAATTCAAGAATTCCTCAAGCAAGTGAATCAAATTGTTCTTGATAAAAACCAACAAACCAAGTTGGCTTTATCTAGCCTTTTGGCTGGTGGACATATTTTATTTGAGGATTTGCCTGGTTTAGGAAAAACGACATTGGCCAGTAGCTTAGCACATTTGGCCGGTCTTCAATTCAAACGTATTCAATTTACCAATGACATGCTGGCGAGTGATGTGATTGGGGTGAATATGTTTAACCAAAAAGAACATGTGTTTGAGTTTAAACAAGGTCCAATTTTTACCCAAATTTTACTGGCAGATGAAATCAACCGCTGTAGCCCAAAAACGCAAAGTGCGCTTCTAGAGGCAATGGAAGAAGGTGTAGTGACGATTGATGCAAGTCGTTATGTGCTACCACAGCCATTTTGGGTGATTGCAACACAAAATCCTCTTTTTCAAAGTGGAACCTATGCGCTGCCAGAGTCACAACTTGATCGTTTCCTCATGCGGTTATCTTTGGGCTATCCATCACGTCAGGCAGAAAAAGCGTTATTACAACAACAGTCCCGTCATGATTTGATCCAACAATTGATGACGGTATTTTCAGAGCAAGATATCCTTACCTTACAAGTTATGGTGCCGCAGATCTATTTGTCTGAAGAAATATTGGACTATATTTTAGATTTAGCTACAGAAACACGTAAAGGTCGACATGGTTTATCTACCCGTGGCGTACTGGCTTTAAAAAAAGCAGCGCAAGCTTATGCATTGATAGAATCACGCTCATTTGTAACCCCAGATGATGTACAGGCTGTGTTTGTCGCAGTGACTGCACATCGTATTGGGCAGGGTGAAGCTGAAACTGAGCAACTTCTGAAGCAAGTCAAAGTTTACTGATAGGATAAGCAGACGCATGCTGTGGCAAAACTGGATCACGAAACGCTTTCAATTTAAGGCTGAAAAACAACTGACCCAAAAAGATGTATTGGTGTTTATTTATCAGCAAGGATATTTGTATTTGGTTTTGATTTTCATCACCTTCATTGCAGGGGTGAATTATGCCAATAACTTAATTTTAGCGTTTTGTTTCTTAATCAGCGCTGTGCTGTGTATGAGTTTTTATTTAACTTTTAAGCAGTTGCATGGTCTTAGTATTGATCTGGTTTTACCTGAAATAGGGCAGGTTGAGAGTGCATTGCAATTACAAATGCATTTCAAACAACATCATTCACAGCCTCGATACCTCTGGATTGCTTATGCAGATCATATAGAACAGTTGTTTATTCAAGATATCCATAAGGTGGTCGATTTAAATTTTTTTCCAAAAGATCGCGGGCAGTTTGGTTTCCCTCAAATCAAAATTTACTCAACATATCCGTTTGGCCTCGTTCGTGCATGGAGTTATTTTTTTATCCAAGCACCTGTGTGGATAGCACCTCAAGCTAAGTCTTTGGCGGCTGAAAACAAACAACAGCAACATAGTTTTGAACCTGATATGGATGAATTCCGCGAATTGCGAAATTTTAAAGAAGGTGACTCTCTACAGGCTGTTTCATGGAAACAAGTGGCGCAAGGTCAAGGTTTATTCATTAAAGTCTTTGAACAACATCAGGATCAGCACAGTTTAGAAATCCACTATGCACATATGCCGAGCCCTTCGCATGAAGAAAAGTTAAGTTTGATGATGGGCTTGGTTGAACAATGTGAGCAGTTGCAGTACGCCTATGCATTGTATTTACCACATGCTGAGCTAGCCAAAGGCATAGGTCGAGAACAATACTTTCAAGCTAAATTACTTTTGGCACAGGCATAGGAGAGAAATATGCATTCTTCTATTCGTATTGCCATTGTACTGACACTGAGTTTGATTTGGGTCACACAACTAAGTTTTAGCCCTGTGCTATTGAGTGTCATTTTCGCCATTTGTATCGGTTGTCTGTGGAATTTCATGCAATCTACGGGCAACCATTTCCCGAAATGGGCAATTTACATTTTGACCCTTGCTGCTCTAGCGGTCACTTTTTGGAGCTATCAAAGCTTTTTAGGGGTGGAAGCGGGCGTAGCTATTTTAAGCATCTTTCTCTTTGCGAAAGCCTTAGAAACAAAAACGCAGCGTGATGTGATCATTTTGTTTAATTTTGCATTATTTGTTGCGGCGAGTATGTTTCTACATAGTCAGTCATTTATGATGGCTGCCATGGTTTTACTGTGCTTGCTCAGTTGTTTATTGGGACTGTATCGAGTTCAAACCAGTTTTTTCGTATCTCAAAATTCGAGTAGTTTGGCTTTAAAGCAAGATGCAAAACACGTCATTAAATTTGTAGGTCTCGCACTGCCTTTTTTTGTGCTGTTGTTTATGTTTTTTCCACGCTTACCCCCACTTTGGCATATTCCAATTCCTGAAAATAAAGCGGTGACAGGCATGAGCGACAGTATGTCACCTGGTGATATTGCACAATTATCTCAGTCGAGTCATTTGGCTTTTCGTATTATTGGCGATGTTCGTCAGCTCCCAAAGCGTTCTGAGCTTTACTGGCGTGCGATGGTCTTAGATCAGTATGATGGTCAAAAGTGGACCAGTAGTTTTATCAATCAGCAAAGTATTGCAAATGAGACGCTAGGCCAAATATCTGCATCTAAAAAATGGAACTATCAATATTTACCCGCCGATGCCGCGATTCCTTGGATCATGGGATTGGAATATTCACAACCTTTAGAGCGACGTTATCAGCTACGTCAGGATTGGAGTATTCAGGCTTATCGTCAAGTACAGCGTGTAGAGCCGATTTCACTGCAATGGATGGGAAATGTCCAACTTACTCAAACTAAATTATCCAATGTGCAACGAAGTATTAACTTAAAAGCGCCTGAGCAAATGGATCTGAAAGCACAACAATTTGCACAACAACTCTTTAAACAAAGTAATGACAATCCGAACCGTTATATCCAAAATGTTTTGCAATGGTATCGTAATAATGGCTTTAGCTATACCTTGCAGCCAGGTTTGTTGGGGCAACATCGTATTGATGAGTTTTTGTTTCAGTCTAAACAAGGGTTTTGTGAACATTATGCCTCTAGTTTTGCGATGCTGATGCGTTATGTGGGAATTCCTGCCCGTATCGTGGTCGGTTATCAAGGTGGTCAGCTTTCACCAGATGCAAAAAGTTGGGAAGTTCGACAGTTAGATGCACATGCATGGACGGAAGTTTTTGTGGATGGGTACTGGAAACGCTATGATCCAACAGCCATGATTGCGCCACAGCGTATTGAACAGGGTATGCAAGACTTAATGAGTCAAGATACTAGGGTTTGGGGGCAGAGTAGTCGGTGGAATGTACAGCGCTATTCCGTATTAAATAAAATGCGCATTTGGAGTGACTATGCCAGTTATCAATGGCAAAGCAAAGTCGTTGGTTATAATGCAGAAACTCAAAGGGGGTGGTTGCAAAAATTGGGACTTCAATCCAATTATTCATTAGTATTACTGATTATGATCAGTATTGGTGGATTAGTTCTATTGTACTGGTTCGCTATATTTTGGCGTAAACGTGCTCAGATTTCTGAATATGATCTTGCAATTTTGCATTTTTCTAAAAGCTTAACCGCAGAGCAGCGTAAGCAAAATGCCGAAACGGTAAATCAATGGTTGTTGCGCTTAGCTCAAGAGGTTAAACCTGAACAGCAAGTTTTATTTAAGCAGGCAGCTGATTATTATCAACAAATACGTTATTTCAATCGGTTGAATGCAAAAAATATTCAACAATTTAAACGAATGCTTAAAACTTGCACATCTGCGTTAAAAAACAAGAAATAGCGCTTGTCATACTTTTTAAAAGTGAATATTATGCAGGAACTTTAGGTGTATAGCTCAGTTGGTTAGAGCGCTACGTTGACATCGTAGAGGTCTCCAGTTCGAGTCTGGATATACCTACCAAGATATATATTGAGTAAAATCAATATTTTAAGGGGAGTATTGTAACGATATTTCCCTGTTTTTATTGTCAAATAGGTCAGCTTTGGGGAATCAAAATACCCAAAATTTGCATTAAAAACTGCTTTATATTTCGCTTTCGGGCGCCATCCATTTTGAGATGGTCGTATGTATCTCAAGATGGATGGCGCCCATTTTCGGCACCAAATATTGAGAGTTTATTAATATGCAAAAACCTGTCAAACGCGGCAATGCCTGGCGCATCCAAGTCAAATACAAGCATCTTCGTGATGCCGCAACTAAAGATACCTCACAAGAATGTATTCAATGGGCGCACAAGCGACTCATGGAATTACAGCTTGAGTATGAGAAGCAGCTCAAAAATTTAGATAAACCCCAGTACACCGTAAAGCAGCTATTTAATATCTATTACGAAAAAATTGGTCAGTTTACTAAAAGCAAAGTCTACATCAAAAATCACATCAAATATTTAGAACGGTATTACGGCAAACTGACCGAATACTCTATTTATGATCTCACTCCAAAGCTAATTACTGAAAATAGAGAAAGACGACTGCAGTATGTGAAAGCAGGGACGATTCATAAAGAAATGAGCCTTGGATCTTCTGTTTTCACATTTGCTGTACGTGAACTATTTTTACTACCTTCAAATCCATTCAATTTGGTTAAGAAGCCAATTAAACCACCTGCAAGAAAGAACCGTATAAGCCAAGATCAAATCGAAAAGGTATTGGTGGGTTTAGATAACTATGAAGAAGGTATGGTGCCGAAAACACCAGCACATTATGTAGCTTGGAGTTTCTTATTTGCACTTGAAACTGCTATGCGTAAAGGTGAGATATTAGGGATTGAAAGCCAACATGTCTTTCCTGATTATGTTCACTTGCCCGATACGAAGAATGGTACCTCACGTGATGTCCCGTTAACGACAAAGGCAAGAGCGCTATTGGATCTACTGCCTAAGCGAGAAGGGCTACTGGTCCAACACAACTCCAATTCATTTAGACTGCTTTGGCAGCGTAACTTAAAGCGTGTTGGACTTGCTGGAGCATTTACGTTCCATGATTCACGTCATGAGGCCATTACACGCTTTGTGAATAACCAAAAATTGCCTGTTGAGATATTAGCTAAGCTAACAGGTCATAAAACCATTGGGGTGCTGGTGAACACTTACTACAACCCGACGGCATCAGAGATAGCAAAAATGCTAAATGCTGCTTAATATATGCCCCATTAAGTGGGGCTTTTTAATAACTATGAAAAAATTTAATGCATTTGAGCTTATTGGAATTGGTGTCGCTATTTATTTGGTTTGTTTAATATTTGGGGCAATATCTAAGCACATTTTTAGTTTTGATGTGGATGTACTTTCAGCTTCAGCAACATTGTTTGCAGCTGTAGTTGCTATGTTGTTATTTAATGATTGGCGAGAGCCACATAATGCTCAAAGAATACATGAAGAACGAAAAGATATAATAAACGCCATAAAATCTTTTCGTACAAATTTTTATAATTTTATAAATCACATTGACACAATGGTAGAGGCAGCTAAAACAAGAGATGAAAGCTATTGCAAAGAGTATATAGAGCTTGAAACAAAGTTATTAAATGATTTAGATGATTACTTAGATTGTTGCATATTTACGCGATAAATTATAGTAAAAACTCTTCTATAGAGGAAAAAATACATTTTATTACTTTGGAAAAGTCTATTCAAAAAGTTAAAGAAATTTATGAGCTATTGATTAAAGAAAACTCAACTACAGATTTCGACCACGCATATACTCATATTATGTCAAGTAAGACACAGGATGAATTATTTAAGATTGGACTAGATATTACTGTTACTTTAAGAGATGAGATATTAAAGTTCAATAAAAAAGGGCAATAAGCCCTTTTAATTTTTACGCCGTGCTCCTCGTTTCGATGCTATCACATTGAAGTTTTCTAAAATGGGCATTACTTCTTTAGGATCATAAAGATGCTTGTTATCGTCCCCCTTATTAAAAGCACCAATTTTTTCAATAATTGTTTTACGTGACAAGTTAAAACGCTGTGCCAGCCAAGCAGCAGTAACTCGATTTGGGAATTCCTCTGCTTTAAGTTCCAGCACTTTACCTACGTTAGGAATAGTGTCATGTAGGAAGACTTGCGGAGGATGTTCTGCTTCAACAATAACAATATATTTATTCATACCCATTTTATTATCCTGTGAAACTGGTGTTCTTATGAAATGATCACAGAGAGTCAGCTATATGATCATTTCATAAGAACACCAGAATAAAAAACTTAGAATGTACATTATCAAAGTAATTAAAAAAAAGATGAGAAAAGTTTAAAAAAACAAAAAAAAGGTTTATTTTTTAATTTATTATATCAGTAAAATAGTCTTAAGTTTATTTAGATGGGATTTTTTAAAATATGTAATTCTGTTTTGTAAAGTGAATTTTAAAAAATATTATTATAAAATAAGAGAATTGAATTTTTAGAAACGCACACTGCTAAGCCGACCTTAATTCAGGTCGGCTATTAACGTTTGCTACTTTTTCTGTTAATTTTTAATGGTTACTCATCATAGATTTTAAATGGGTTGTTTAAATTGAGAGAAATTGCGTTCTTTTTATTGTTGAATTCTCTGCCGATATCAGAGATATTAAATTCACTTAACTCTGTATCTGAGAATACTTCTTTATTGAAGTAATCCTGCATTAGATGAAGTTTTATGATCTTAAATAATAGATCGAGTGGATCATCATCAATATTATTTAATTTAAGTAGCGACAGTAATGTCCCGCCAATAAAGAATTTTTGATGATTCTCTCTATTTCTCTTTTTAATGTTTTGTTGCTTGTCTAAAGCATCATCCGTGTCCAAGATGTTTTGATGAATTTTTATTTTCATGTTTTCTGGTAATTTTGACATATAATTGTCTAACATTTTCTCCGCTAAAAAATAATGTTCAAGCACTGGAGGAACATCTTCTCCGAAATAACTATAATCTAAAATATCGCGTTCTATTTTTGTGATCGAGTTTGGATCTTTTTTAAATATAAAAAGAAGTTCATTATCATACCTCTTTCTTCTTTTTGTATATAGATATGTTTTTCTGATTAATTGCTTTTCTTTTTCATTAAAGTCTTCTAAATCTTTGCGTTCGATTAATTGAATGACATCATAATGTGTTTTTTCGAAAGCGGGATTATTCATTGCAAAATATTCTATTGAATAAATGTGATCTTGTGTTGTTAATGCTGTACGACTCATCTTGATATTTTCTCACTAAAAAATAAAAAATGTATATCACATGTCAATTTTAAAACTTGAGAAAAGTTTAAATATTCAAAAAAGTTCTGCTTTTTTTTCTACTCGCTGCTATTCACTTTTAGTTTGCTGTTAGTTTGGACTGTTAGTGATGAGAGATAAAAATCATTTTTTGCGAATGCAAAAAAATGATTTTTATCTCGTCTCCGTGTTCATTAAAATTTTCTTTCAGAAAATTTTAATGAACACTACTTCTCGCCCTGCGGAGCACTTTTAGTTTCTTAAGTTATTGTATTTAGATGATATTATTTATTGGATATTCGAAAAAGCACTTGAGATGGCTAAAAATCACCCAAACGTCTGTTACACGTTAAAAATTGGGGCTGTTACATGTTTTTTTGCTTAAAGTTTGTTCGGTGTTACACGTTAAAATTTCTGTTGTTACACGTTAAAACTGGGGGTGTTACACGTTAAAAGTACGTACATTTATGATGCTGATATATTTTCTATAAAAAAAATTGCATTATTTTTCATTTTCTGCATCAAACGAATAAAATTTTTGAATAATTTTATATGATCCATTTTCTTTATTTGAAATTGGATTTGTATATGTATTATTTTGATTTACGTCATAATGTCAAAAAGCTAAAAATTCAGCATAAAAATTTGCGTAGAGACAAATTTAGACATTCTTCAGAACTCGGTTATCACTACATTACGCGAACATTATATTTTTCAACGCATAAACAAGATATTGAAGAGCTTGAATATACAGCATCCGCCAATATGCCAGCATGGGCAGCTGATAGCCCCGAAGTATTTTGGAATGCAGCAGATCAATATGAAAGTATGAATGGTCGAACATCTACGCATATTACCGTTGCTTTGCCGAAAGAACTCAATTATATGCAGCGCATAGAGTTATCAAATCAACTGATATATGAATTCTGCGGTCAATATCAGATGCCATATAGTTTTGCAATTCATAATCATGTTTCAACCCTCGATGGGCGTTATGAACAACCGCATTTGCATTTATTATATTCTGAACGAAGTATTTATGATGGCATTGAACGAACACCAGAACTGTATTTTCAAAGACACTGTCCAAAAAATCCTGAGAGAGGCGGTGCCAAGAAACTAACCGCAGATGTAATTGGGCTAGGTCGTCATCAAATTAATCATTATCGAAAAATCACAGAAAATGTCATAAATAAATTTTTAAAAGAATATGCACCAGTTAAAGAAATTGAAATTTACGGTGTGAAACTACACGTTGAAAATAAGGTCTCATGTTTATCGAATGAGGATTATAATAAAAAAAATGGGACAAATTTAAAAGATGTTCCGCAAATACCGAGGCATTATTTGCATAGTAAAGATCCGGATATTCAAGAAAAAATTAAAATGGTTAGACAAACAGTTAAAGAGATTCGAGAAGCGAATTTATATGAATTGCATCAAGCCGAGTATCAGCTTGAATTGTCCAGAAGAAATCAGTATCAATATGAAAATAATGATATTGCTCAGAAGCCTAAATCCAATGATTTCGACTTTTGATTTATTTTGATTGTCTGGCTGAGTCATAAGCAAGTTTTGATTATAGATGTGATCAACTTTCTCACTTGATTAAATAGCTGTCGATTTGCAATTGCTCAAGTAGATGCCATTGATATCGCTCCTGACCACAAAAGGATTGTTTGATGTAGGCAATATGTCGAATCACGTGTTTCTGCTGTTTGAGTAAATGCTGAATACGCTGATCTGCATAATGAATATCAACGCGCTGCTGCAACAGCGCTTGATAAAAATGACGATAATCAGGGTTCATATTTTTCAAAATTTCATGTGATGCAATTGGAGAGAGCGGCTGATTCAATCCTTGTGCCATCGTATGTTCTGAGATTACAAGGTTTGGCTGTACGGAACCTTTCGCTGATTTTAAGGACTGCGTTGGTGTATCTGTCTGATCTTTGAGAGTGTGAAACGCGTTTTGAATCGACTGCGTTAGTATATCAGCTTGTGTATTTTTCGCAGGATGTACGTTGTTAGCTGGTTTTGTATCTGTTGTCCTCGTTGTTTGAGTAGACGATTGCGCCTGAGCTTGAGTTTCAGTATGCGGCTGGATCAATTGTTTTAACTTTTTATAGTTAATTGAATAAAAATTGGTTTGGAGCCATTTATTTTTTGAGAGCTTTTTAATCACTAAAATCTCTGCCTGTTTTAATTTAGCGACGATCCGTTTAATGGTTGAGACACTATAGATCCCGAGGGTTTGTTGCCATTGCTCATAGCTATGAAACCAATACTTTTTTCCTTTGTGGACTTGAGCATCACTTTTTTCTAAGCAGTAATGCAGCTTTTGTAAAAAAGTCGCGGCTGCGACGCCATACGCTTTTGCAAGCGTAGGCGAAGCAATTAAAGGGTAGTCCGAGGGAGCCAGCAGAATATGCTGATTATCCTTGGACATAACGTGCTCCCAAAAGACGCTCAGCACGTTCAATCAGGTTTTGACGCTGATGGGTACGGAATGCCCAGAGCGAAGGGGTATGATTATTTTGATTGAGTTTAGCGACTTCAGCGATTTGTTCATCATTCATCTGACGCATGCATTGACGAATAATTTGGTGCGCATGTTCAAGCTCGGTCAGCATGGAGTCTGCAGTATCAAGTGCTTGATAAAGATGGGTTAAGCTTTGACGCTGGGGATTTGAAATGCTTTTGCCAAGTTCAACAATCAGTTGAGAGGCTTGTTTTTTAGATGTGCAAGTGTATGCACAATGAAAAGTAGCGTTCATAGCAGTGGTCCTAGATAAGTTTTAAATACTTACCAGCATTACTTCTCACGGTAATGGTGGCAGCGAGACAGGGGTGAGAATACTGAATCTAGGATCAGCCAACCTTACGGTTGCCCTATCAAGCTGCCATAACGACTGCTAAAACAGTAGGCAAAAAAATAGCCGCGAGTGCGACATTAATTTGCACCTAGATTGTATCAGGTTCTCACGCCTGAACACAGATTTTGCTGTGTCCTATAAGCTTATCTGCGTATCCCGTGAGCTGTCAACGTTATATTTGATTATTTTTACAAAACGCAACATTTCATTAATTCATTGATTAAACTTTAGTTATTTTCGAAGTCTGACGGCTGGGTCTACCTATGATGAACAGGAAGGTATCGTTTGACGAAGTAGAGTTTTTCTTCAGATCCACTTAAAAAAGTGAATGTTTGGCGAAGATTTATTCAATCATTTTATTCATTTATTTTATTACAGAAGAGCAGTTCATTTTAGACCGATCCATAGCATCAAAATGAGCCCATCGATGGTTTTAATTTGAGCTGATGGGCGAAATCAACAACTTAACTGAATTTATTCAAGCCGATCATGTGAATTTTATCGTATCGCAAAATTGACTAAAGCGCTGGATAAATCTAATATGAGCTCGCTGGCCTACATTGCCAGTCGGTTTTAGCAGACCGTCCAACACAAGAGCATTAAAGGACTTGTCCTTTAGTGTTTATCCCCTCGTGCCCCTCTGCGGTGGAACGGGAGGGGGACGTCTTTGACGTGCTGGATTCTTGTGTTCCAGTCTGCTAACCCGCTCTCGTTCTGCCACCATTATTTAGCAGTAATTTGGTAGAACTTCTTTAACACAAGGAGCTTCTCATGCTGTATCCATCTATTCTTTATTGTGCCTCCGCACCTGTTCAACCTTGTTGTGTCATTCAACAGGGCATACAGCACTGATTTTAATTTTTAAGCTGTATTAAAAAAACATTTTTACACGAACAATCTCTAAGGTGGATGGCTCAATCACGCCTATAAAAAATACTTATTTTTATATCCCCTTGTGATTGTCAATTGCATTGAACATGCGGGGAACAATGATGTCTGAATTCACTCAACCAAAAATCATTCCAATCGAAAATCGCCCACCAAAATCCAAAGTTTTTATAAAGTGTATCGTGGTGCCGATCG
This sequence comes from Acinetobacter sp. UBA6720, assembly GCF_002454215.1. Lineage (NCBI taxonomy): Bacteria > Pseudomonadati > Pseudomonadota > Gammaproteobacteria > Moraxellales > Moraxellaceae > Acinetobacter > Acinetobacter sp. UBA6720. The sequence goes on along the minus strand of NZ_DKIK01000033.1, from coordinate 12,646 downwards.
TCATTTTTTTAATTATGGCTAAAGTCTTTTCCTTTGGATGGTTTGGCTCTCTATTCTTTGGCATCTGGCTGTTGTGGTTTGTGATCACTTATTACTTCTATGAATATGGCAATACTTACTTTGCAGGCATGACGGAGCAACTGACCCGTCAAGGTGAACAGTTTAATTATCACAATCGTGGGGTCTGGATTAACAGTCAGCATAAAACCATTATTCTGTTTGATGAACCTGAACAGCGTTTAGTGAAATACCCATTTGACTATATTACTTCGGTTGGCCACTTCAACTTAGTTGAAGATAAAGTCTCTTATTCCAGCACAATCACCAGCAATCCGATGACGGGAACGCATATCCACCATCACGAACATCGCAGCCCAGTCAAAAGAGAATACCAAGTCAATATTGGAACACGCGACCCATTCAAACCGCATTACTGCCTTAAAGTGTTGTTTCCTTGGCGTAGCCCAAAAATGGCCAGTGAAATTCGTCAACTGCTGTCGGCTGATCATTACCAATAAAAACCAAGAATAAGAGGGCTAATAAAATGATGAAACATTCAAAAACGGGGATAGCATCGATTAGAACCAGCACCTTGATGCTGGCCATCAGTATGGCCATGGTCGGATGTGGCGGTGGTGGTTCAGGCGGAAGCACTGGTTCCAATAGTGGTGGAACGGATGGAGCAAACGATGGTGGTACTTCACCTCAGCCTGTCACGTGTTCTGAAACGCAATATCTCCAAGAAGGGATCTGTAAAAACAAGACAGCACAACGCTTTGAACCCTTACAGCTCCAGCGCTTTCTCAAAGGTCAGGCCTATCAGTTGAACCTAAAGACGGATCAAGATCTGGCCCTCAGTTTTAGCAGTGAAAGTCCGAATATTTGTGACTTCGAACAAGGCGAGTTAAAAGCCTTAGATTTGGGCAAATGTACTTTAAAACTGACACAGGCGGGAACCTCACAGCTTCTGCCTGTGAATAGCACGATGGTGGTAGATGTCATTGAGGCGGATGCAGAGGAGCATAAAGATTTGAATGCTTGTCAGGCAGGGAGACCCAGTGAGGCGGAGCGTCAGCTGTTTATCAATACCCTGAATGAGATTCGTGCCTTACATAATCTGCCGAAAGTTCGCTATGACCAAGCCTATGAAGATCAGATGATGCAAGCCTCTATGTTACTGGCGGTGAATGAAAAGACCTCACACTATCCGGATCGTACTTGGCGCTGTTTTAGTGACATTGGCTATCAAGGGGCTTCAACATCGAACTTGAACTTTGTTCAAGCCTATCAGCCTTTAGCCAGCTACGGTGCAGATACCCATCTGATCAATTGGTTGATTGAAAAAAACTCGAGCAGCATCGGACATCGACGTCATATCTTGAGTCCATTCCTGAGCAAAACCGCCTATGGTGAAGTCTCCAATACTGAGGCTAAAAGCGTATCGACCATCTTAGGCGCTGCAATGAAAGTGGTCTATCCCTATGCATCGCAAACCTTAAGCACTACGATGCCGAAAGGGGTGATTGCTTATCCTTATCATGTGTATCCGAAGAAATTCTTTTCAAAAGCTGAACCTTTATCCTTGTCGATATTAGTCAATCCAGAAAATGCCTATGCCAACAATACGGTGGATTTTTCACAGGCGAAGCTGGTCGTGACTAGACGGGATAATCAGCACATCCAAACGATCAGCAACATCCAGTATGACAATATCAGCTATGGTTTAGTGGCCAATAATCTGCAATTCCATTTTAGCGCAATGGAATACAACGTGATCTATGACGTTAATGTGCAGAATGTATTGGTGGATGGAAAAGCTGAGGACTATACCTACTGGTTTAAAGTTGATGATCAGTCTAGTGAACAGCACTTATCAGGAGAGCAACGCTCAGCAGGAGAATCATCCGATGACATTTAAGCTGAGATCATTTTTACTCGCCAGCACTTCACTGTTTGCATGGCAGACTGTTGCAGCTCAATCTGTTTCTACCGCCAATGCAGTGACTTTAGAGCAGGGCTTAAACTGTTTGGATTGGGCCAAGCAAGAACAGTCTTTTAGCAATCAATTGGCCACGGGAGATTGGACGAATACCACAGCCTCTGATCTAACGGCTCTACAGCAAGAATTTAAGCAGCAATACACCCAGCAAAAATCAACTGTTGTGGATGATCCAGACGATGAAAACTACTGTGAGGATTGTCCTGAAATAGAGGTCTATTTGTCCAACGATCAACGCAATCCGATTCAACGGATTGAGGCTTTGATGCAGGTCAGTGTGGCTGGGGCAAGCACCTCGATTTATCGCAATGATGACATGGCTCAGACCAAGCAGAAGCTAGAGGAAGGGTTAAAGATTCAGTTCAGTCACTATAGCGGGCAGCAATTTAAACGCTTTAAACAGCAGTGGGATCAAGCCTCAGCACATGACAATGAGAAACGAACCAAGACCCAGCAGGTCTTTCAACAGTATCCGCATTTAAAAGTGTTTAACGGAGAGGTCTTTCAAAACGGAAAGCGTTACAGCCCTAAACAGATTTACATCTATACCCAGCACTATAAACGGGATGTTTCTGATCTGACCGACATGATTGCCTATATCAGTCTGTATGACCATCCCGTGAATCCATCACAGCACATATTACAGTGTGGCTTTATTGACAATATGTTTTAAACCGCTTCAACTGAATAAATTAAGAGTAGCATCATGAAAAAAATATTTTTAGCGGGCTTATGTCTCAGTCTTTCAAGCTTGGCCTGTGCGGGCGCCAAAGAAAGTCTTATTGGAAAACGTCTGGTGATGGACATCCCGGATGTCCAATGTGCGGGCTTGTCCTTCTCCAAAAATGGTAAAGATGCGGCGATGTATGCAGAATTGGGACAGTGTCAGGATCCTATGCCGCTTAGGGTCAGATGGTTGGATGACAAGACCTTTATTTTAATCGAAAAAGTACGCCTCAATGAGACTTCGCCGCCCCGTAGCTTTTTATACAAAGTCAAAAGCATCAATCAGGATTATGTCCAGCTGACAGAAATCTGGACAGGGTGGGGAGACTCAAAAGACGATACGCTGGGTTATTATTTTAGATAAAGCATTTAAAACAATGATCAAGACAGGCCCTTGCTGAGACAGGGGCTTTAAAAGCAAGAAATGAATGGTTTGATCAGTATTAAAGGAATTCGATCATGGTGTGTAGTCCAATATTTTATCCAGCAAAATTTGAACAAGAAGGTCAAGCTTACAACGTCTCATTTCGGGATATTCCAGAGGCAATGACTTGCGGTGACAATTTCGAGGATGCCCTACAGATGGCCAAAGATGCACTGTTCACCAGTGTGGATTTTTATCGTGAAGAGAATCAAATCTTACCCCCACCCAGTGAATGCCAAGAGGGTGAGATCCTGATTGCTTTAGTTCTGGCGCTGAAATAATCACAGGGATCAAAAGTGAGGAGACCAATGTGAAAAGCAAAGAACACAAAGATTTAGAACAAGATAAAGACCTAGAACAACTCGCAGATATTTTATGTGACGTTTGTAAGGAGTCCACTCAACTGAACCATGCTGTCCTGTCTGCCAATTGGGGCAATGGCTCCAAGCATGCTGGAGAATACTATGAACTGTATTTATGTGAGGCATGTTTTTTCGCTACTGTCGCAACGTTAAAAAGAGAGCATCGGGTGAAGCAGATGTTTAATGAGGATTTTAATGAAGCTGCATTAGAAAAGTTTGGTCTGAAATAAGTAGATCAAGATGACGGATTGTGCCTATGAATGACAATATTAAAAGACTTTTAGTAGAAGCTGAATTGAAAAACTTAGCAGCCGACTCAGTGTTTTCTGTTCAAGATATCAGTGTTGCTCTTTCTAAGAAGCAGCTATTAAGCTTTTTATCTCCTTATCTGGATCAAGGGGAGGTCAGTCAGGTTATCCCTAATATTTACTATAAAGTTAAATTCTCAAATCTTTTTAATCCGCCGAGAGCCTTACCCCCTGATCTCTCCAAAGTGTTAGCCGCGATAACTCGATTAACCGGTGAGACGTTTCAATATGATGGCGGCTATTGTGCCCATCGTTTAGGGCTAAGTACTCAAGTGCCGCTATATCATGTCTTGCATACCAGTGGCCGTTCAAGGCGATTCAAACTGGCGGGTGTAGATGTGGTACTGAATCACGCGGATGATCAACGACTGCTTCAATACCCTTTACAAAAGGTCGGTATGGCGATCTCAGCTCTGTATTATTTAGGACCAAATGTTGTGGATGATAAGATCATCAAAGCGATCAAAGATCAGTTGTCACTTGAGGAGTATGAAAAGTTACTTTCAGCGGATTTGCCGAAATAGCCTATTCCTGTGTAAGCCTACGAACTATTCCTATTTGCACCCTACCTGTCATTCCTGTTCCAAGTAGGCGATCAAGAATTAAATTGCATAGTTAATATTGATATTGCATGCTTGAAATATGGTCAAATTATAGGGCAAATATGATGCAATTTTTACCATATAGTATGAGGTCTTAGATATGAAGGGATTAACTTTGATTAATGGTGCGACTGTTTCTGCGACTGATGTTCGCAAATCTTGGAGTAAAATTGTTCAAGCTGTCAAAGATAGCCATAAACCGGTTTTTGTTTGCATGAACAATACGCCCGAAGCTGTTGTTCTAAGCTTTGAAGAATTTCAAAACATGCAGGAAATCGTTGAAGCTGCTCGACGTGAACAGCTAGGACAACAGATGGTTTGTGATCTGTTGGATATTGCTCAGTTAACTGGTCAGTCGATCAAACCTATGCTTTTGAACAAAAAAGGTGTGTTTGAAGAAGCAGAAGGGCAATAAGCAGGGCTGTTAGTGATATTTATGGGATTTTCGTAAGATTCGATTCAGATGCCCTTGAATGGAAAGAGTGTCATACAGTTGAAATTGGTAAAACTAATTTAACAGTTGTACTTTTAGATTCGATTATAAGCCAGTACAAAGCAATAAAAAATGAGTTATCACCTGAAAAATATGCAAAGTTACTTTCAGCCGATTTGCCGAAATGGATCAAAAGGTTGACGAGTGATTATGAAAATTGGACTGCTACCACTTTCCTAGACAAATATGGTCTATTCTTGGACTGTCACCTATATTAGGCTCTACATCTCCTGCTTCAGGATTTAATGCTAAGAATGTTTTGAATTCCTCATATTTTTCCTGAGCCCAATAAACAAGACAGTATTTAGTAAATAATGGTCTCACATATTGTATACATTGATTTTAGTTATACTACCTTGTAGTAGTTTATTTCATACTACTTGGTGATATTTTTACATACTAAATTTTAATTCACAGGGTTAAAGACGATGTACTATTTCGCAGAGGATCCCTTCTAGGTAATGTTACCTAGGAGGAACAATGAAAAAACTAAAACATCAATACAAGCAATCAATACAAAGTACTCGACACGATTATCTTTGGAAGGTTTACCCTAATGTCAGAAGTTCTATATTTAAGAAATTTAGAACTCAGCAAGAGCGTAGCTTTTATTTTTTGCATCATATTGAATACAAAAGTTATTCGCTTAAAATTCGAGTAGCACGTGGTGCAGGCTTACCTCAAGTTTGGGATGATTTTCCGACTTGCGTTTATAAAGTTGCTAAAAGTTGGAAACATAATTCTAAGAGAGCACATCAGTACTACAAAGAACATGAACAAAAATAAAAAATGGGAGCTATCAGCTCCCATTTTTTGTTGTTTCTGCATAGCCTGCAGAAATAGCCCCATTATGTTAAATAGGGCTAAAATTCCCTCTTTGAGAAATCTGATTGAGCTGATCCTAGACAGTCTTAACCAAATATCGGTAACTGTCAGATTAGGTCGGAACTAATACACATGATCAAAGTTTTAATACTGTGCCTCCTGCTTTCAGCCTGCACAGCCCATTCGATTTCGACAAAAGTGCATGTCACTGTTTGCGTGCAGTGTGTGAATAAAAAAAAGCTCTCGTGTGAGAGCTTTTTCGCATAAGTTAGATAGGCACTAAGATTAGTACCGAGTCTTACCTTTTAATTTTTATAAGTTGTATTACAGTATGGGTGAGTTAATTGAGCATTATCAATACTTCCATTTCCACCATCTTCTTTTCGTTTTATGTGATCAATTGAAATTGATTTTTGATGGAGTAGTCCATGGCAAATTTTACATTTTGGAGCACCTAGAAGCGCATCTCGTAAAAAAACTTCGCTTTTTACATTCTTAGAAAAGCTCTTACCTATTTCAAAATCAGGATTGGAATCAAAAACAGTATCTTGAATAACATATGAAAAATCAGGGTTTTCAGGCAATTTTTCTAAAATTTCTTGAATTGAAAGATTCTTTTCTAAAGAATCTAAAACATGGATGTAGAAATCTACAAGTGGTTGAATGGCTTTATTTGCTTGACGTGCTTTTCGAACAATTTGTTGAATGATGTGTTCTGATGAATAAATTATTTTTTCAAAGTTTTCTCGATGTTTTGTGAAGACATTGAGTTTCTTTTTATCAGTTAAATATTGAGTGAAAGCAATAATAGAGTTAAATGAACTCACTCGAAAATTTCCAACAGAGCTGTAAATATAAATAGCAGGATGTAAGCCAAGTGATGAAGGGTGGTTTGAATTCACTCTATAAAGCGTTTTTTTAATATCCTTTAAGGCCTTTAGTGTTAAATTTCCATCAGTATCATCATCATTACTGTTCACTTTTAATGTCGTTAATAGATCTAAGATCATGCTTAAAGAATTACTTGCATGATTTTTACCACCTAGAGGAAGGTCCAAAGTTTTGATTGGGGTCATTAGTGCAGGATTAAAGATGAGTTCATTGATTTCTTGTGCTTGCTCTTTAATTTCTTGTGCTTGCTCTTTAAATTTATCCCAATAACCATAGCCTTGCCCACCTCTTAAAATGGCTCTAGCACATAAGCCAATAGGTTTTCTTCGAGTTTTTAGAATATTTATTTCAGTATCACTAATTGGTGTAGATTTTTGATTAATTTTAAAGAAGCTATCTTCAGCTTTTTTAGAGTCCCCATCAACCCATTGCAATTGAATAGCACGAGTACCAAAGTTTTTAAGCTTACTTTGAATGTTCTTAGGTGCACTAGCTTGATCATATAAAGCTTCTTTAAATGAGCTAAATGAACCAATTTCTTTATTGATTAAATCTCTTGCTTTCTGTGCAACTTTAATTTGTTCTTCAGGGATAGCATTATCAAAAAACTTTCTAGAAATCTTACCATCACCATAATCATCATTAACCCATGCCGCTATAGCACTTAATCGATGTGCACCATCAATTACAAATGTGAAACTATCTGCATATTTCCAAAGAATAATTGCAGGGATCAAATCACCATCTAAGAAGCTAGCAACTAAATCTTTAATTTTTTCAGCATCCCATTCATTTGTTTCTCTTTGAAAATCTGGTTTTCTTAATGAAGAGAAAAAAAATCCAGGAATCTCAAAATCACTATATCCTAATGTAGATTTATGAGGTCCTTGAGACATTAGATTTTGATCTTGAATTTCAAAATCATCGCGCCCGATTAAAGCGTCTAAAAATAATTTTTGTGACATATTAGTATCTTAAAGTATTTGAAATTAAAGTATTTTAATCTTTCTCAGCATATAAAAGCATATATTAGAAATTTTAAGATTTCTTAAAACTAACATAATACGCTTTATAAGAAACTATTAAAAATTTCGTATGAAGATCAAGATTTTAGCTGTTCTTGTTCTTAATAAACCAGAACATATCTTTAGTGATTATTCACGTTTCGCGCATATAATTCAACAGAACTAATGATTTAAATCCTTAGCATTCATTAACTATAAAATATCGCTAACGACAATAAACATCCCTTCCCAACTAAAATAATCCCTAGTCAAACTTCCTCGATCCATCGACCAACCAAGTTTCGGCTGGTGCAATGCAATAGTCATAATTAGGGATCACCTAAAACAAGTTGCCTAACTTTAGGTGATTGGCAATTTTCGCTTCAGTCTTAGAGCGGCCAATGCCCACGCAGCAGGGTAAAGTAAGCCACTGCCAAGCAGTTTTACGAATGTCTTGGGCATAGTCGGTTAAATCAAATAAATGCTCATAGCTGGTGAGATCCAAGAAGCATTCATCAACTGAATAAATCTCTTGTTCTCCTGGTGCAACATACATCCCCAGTAAAGTCATAAAACGACGAGACATGGCTCCATAAAGGGCAAAGTTGCTGGAGAACACCTGAACATCATGCTTCTTGATGATGTCTTGAATTTGGAATACTGGCACACCCATTTTAATGCCAATATCTTTGGCTTCTTGGGAGCGTGCCACGGCACAACCATCATTACTCGAGAGAACAATGACCGGACGATTATTAAGGGACGGATTAAAAATACGCTCACAACTGACGTAGCAGTTATTCACGTCAAATAACGCGAATATACGATTTTCAGCTTTCATTTTTTATACTTCTTATTTGCTGGTAGAGCGTCTATAAAATTGCTTGAGGTTGAAGGTCACAACCCCTTGGATGGAGATAGACTGACTGTCTTTCGGAATTATATGCTCGTAAGCTGGGTTTTCAGCTCTTAGCCAAATAGGGGGAAGTTCATAGTCTTCATCCCCAAACATTTCTTTGATTTCTTGTTTTGACATCTTAGCGGTCATCATTAACCGCTTAAGTGTTATTTCACGCTCATCGATGAGGGCTAAAACGATATCTCTATGCTGTGCTGTAATGCTCTTATCGACCAAGAAAGGGTCATCAATTTCAAAGCCAGCGTAAAGCATAGACTCACTATCAACCCGCCCCATGAACGTCGATATTGGGTTAAAAATAAGGAAGTCATTTAAGTCGATCGACTTATCGATATGGTCTTTGGTACCAAAAGCAGGACCAGCAGAAAAACGTTCAAGTGCAGACGGAATTTCGAGGCGGGTTTTGACTGAAATTTCTTTAAGATCAAACTTAGAACCTAGCTCATGCTCTTTTTGTATTTTTTCAAATACAGTATTGACTGTAGGACTTGGAGCGCCATCTGGGCCCATAAGTGTTTGAAGGAATGACCAGACGTCATCCGAGAAATAGATCGGTAGTTTCTTTGACATGTTTGACTCCTACGCTACGAGGCGTGTTTGGAACTGAACTCTTTTTTTAGGATAGTCGGTGGCAAATTAAATTTCAAATTTAAAAGCTGTGGATAATCAATGCACCTTCAAATTAAATTAGGTTGAGCACCATTTTCGGATAAGCGGGATTTAGGGAAGGAGATGTACTCATCCTGCATTTCAAAGAAGAATTCATGCGCCTCTTTAAAGCTGCAATTCAGCCATTCTTTGCGGTATTCATCAGGGATTACGATGATCGAACGCTTCTCATCTTTAGGCTTATGGAATTGCTTCATGAAAGGGTGTTTATCAGCATTGATAGTGAGCATACTCATCGATCGGATTTGCTCTCCATTGATGACAGCATTCTCGTATATGGCCGCCACTGTAAAGGGCATGCCATCTTCACGAGCAATCCCATACCAGTGAGATTTCCCGTCAATATATTTAGGTTCAAAGATGGTTTCGACTGGAATCAAGCCAAACTGAGACTTATGCCAAGCTTCCCTAAAACTGGGTTTCTCAGCGACCGTCTCAGTCCGGGCATTGTATGTGTACTTGCCGAAATTCTTTTCCTTGGCCCATTTGGGAATCATTCCAAAATTAACTGATCTCCATTCGATCTTGCCGTCATTGGAAAAGATCAAAGGTGAAGGATAGTTCGGGAAAATGTCTTCAGGGAACTCCAACTGATCAGGCTCAGGGAGATCTAGGAGAAAAGCACGATTCTTTCTGATAGCTTCAAAGTTTGCGCACATAGACTTATCCCTTTTTATTCTTTGTAATCATCGCTCAAATAATAACCCAACTAAGAATAAAA
>NZ_DKIK01000033.1:0-2651 GCF_002454215.1 Acinetobacter sp. UBA6720 | reverse complement strand
AAAACAATTTAGTATCGTCAACGCAGTGCTCACATAAGAATTTGCAGTATTAAACCTAAAAACAGTGAGTTTTACATATCTATAATTGATACTCAGCTCTACAAGTCATATTTATTTATATAAGCTATACTGGTGATGGAATCGCTATGACTAATAAACAAACGCAAGAGTCCAATCCTCAAAAAGAATCAAACGATGACAAGGGTGATCAGAAAACCTATCAGAATCCAGATCCTCAGAAAAAACCAAATGAAGAGCCTGAGAATCCACTTAAAGAGCAAAAGTAGATCAAAAAGCCCTCGTCGAGGGCTTTTTGAAATCAAATGCTTACACTACTTTTAATCTCAAATAAATTCATGCTGGAATAGCTGCGACAACTTTTTCTCTATCCCACAAACGGTGATTTTGAATAGCTTGTTTGAATTGATCTTGGATCTCTTTAAAATTTTGAGTAGAGAATAGAGCTGCATCCTTCGTGAGCTGAAACTCATCTATTAAAGCGCATTTATCACCCAGGAAAACAATGGGCTTGAGATGTTTATATGTCTCTAATACATAATGTTTAGAAACTCCATCAGCCTTAAATACTTCTAAATTATTCCCATCAATCACGATTACGGCATCATAAGTCACTGAAGGCTCGCCATTTTGTCTTCCATCTACTGGTATTTCATTGCCATCACTAGATTTAACAGGGGCTGCGTTCGGTGCTAAAGTTTCCACAATAGCTTTTTCTGCTTCAGCCCATATTTTAATATCATCTATTGATGACGCATTTACACCGTTATGAACGAGCAAGGCAATTTTTCGCTGTTTAATGTCAGATGCAGGAAAAGATGAGGTACTTAATCTTTTCGAAGATGCAATTACGGGTTGGTGCAGACTATCTTGCTGTTTAGGGGGAGTTTTAATACCTAACTCTTTCGCAACATATTCAGCTAAGTCCAAGTCAATATTAGCTAAGACAGCGTAAACTACACGTCTGCGGATATCTTCCGATTTAACCTTAGATAATTCAAAAGAATATGCATCCTTAATATGCTGTTGTTCATGTTTTTCCAAACTATGGTAGTGCATTGTGGCTTGCGAGAAATGATCAGCGAAACTTTCTGGTCGAACTCTTAGTTTGCTGCCTTGTACTTCTTCAGGATGTGTCTTGAAGGCACCACTGTCATTAGGTGATTCTCTTGGCCAATTTTCATCAACAGAATTAGGTTCATAATTTGCCTTTCCTTTATAAACTTCGTGATTAGCATAACCACCTCGTCTATTCGTATGAAAAGGACAAACGGGTTTGTTAATTGGAATTTGATTAAAATTTACCGTACCTAGTCTGTGTAAGTGAGTATCCGTATAGCTAAACAGCCGTCCTTGTAAAAGGGGATCGTTACTAAAATCTATACCTGAGACAATATTTGCAGGACTAAAAGCAACTTGTTCTGTTTCTGCGAAAAAATCATCTGTATTTTTGTTTAAAACAAATTTACCTAGTGGAGTGACTGGTACAAGTTCTTCTGGGATTAATTTTGTAGCATCTAAGACATCAAAGTCCCATTGTTTTGCATCTTCTTCAGCGAAAATTTGTGCGCCTAATTCCCATTCCGGGTAATTGCCACGCTCAATAGCATCCCACAGATCACGTCTGTGAAAATCGGGATCTTTGCCATTAATTTTTAGGGCTTCATCCCAGACGACTTGAGCTACCCCTTGCTTTGGAGTCCAATGGAATTTCACTAAGAATGCTTCATTATTCTTATTAATCAATCTAAATGTATGAACACCAAAACCTTGTATTGAGCGTAGATTTCTTGGAATTGCTCTATCTGACATTATCCAAGTAGTCATATGTGATGCTTCGGTATTTAAAGAAATAAAATCCCAGAAAGTATCATGGGCAGATTGACCAGTTGGAACTTCATTGGCATCTTCTGGTTTTACTGCATGAACAAAGTCCGGAAATTTAATAGCATCCTGAATGAAGAAGACAGGGATATTATTCCCCACCAAATCATAATTTCCTTCTTCAGTATAAAATTTTATAGAAAAACCTCGTACATCTCGAACGACATCAGCCGAACCTCGCCCACCTTGAACTGTAGAAATACGGACAAAGATAGGGGTTTGATTATTTGTATCCGTTAGGAACTTGGCTTTAGTCCATTTTTCATTACCGGTATAAGCTTGAAAGTAACCATGAGCACCGACCCCTCGAGCATGTACAACACGTTCTGGAATACGCTCACGATCAAAATGAATAAGTTTATCCCTTAGAAGAAAGTCCTCGAGAAGAGTAGGGCCTTTCTCATTAATTTTTAGACTATTTTGATTATCAGCTACGGGAACACCTAAAGAAGTGGTAAGAGTTTTACCTATAGGATCCACGTATGCTTCCTCAGAAAGCTGGTCAATTTTTGGTGTATTTGGTTCTTTCATATCACATTCTCTTATACATTTGCTTTATAACGTTTTATGAAAATAAGTATTTATTTTCACGTAAGTTAATGGCTTATTTGTTGACGGATATTTTGTGCTTATACAATTTAATAGATTATCTACAATCGAATATGAGTTACTTGTAAGAAAACTCTTTTTTGGATCAAAGATACCCATATAAACTTTAAGTATTTACTCTTTGAGTAAGGTAAAGAAAT
>NZ_DKIK01000047.1:0-27988 GCF_002454215.1 Acinetobacter sp. UBA6720 | reverse complement strand
AATATGTAAATAATTGGCAAACCGCACATCGCCAGCCAAATAAGCAAATACCCCCAGACCCGCAGCAACCAACACCACGGGCATAATTGCTAAACCGTCCAAACCATCAGTGAGGTTTACAGCATTAGAAGCACCATTAATCACCAAATAGGTGAAAATGATAAAACCAATCCCCAGTGGAATCACCGACAAAGGAATACTTAAATCTTTAAAAAACGGGATCAGCAAATCCAGCATATTTGCAGTATGCACAGGATTGGTCTGTTGCTGTGCAATCACATACAGTGCAATACCTGCCCCTAATGACGCAACTGATGTCCAAAAGAATTTTTTACGTGCAGGTAAACCCGCATTGTCTTTATAGCGAATCTTGATCCAGTCATCGGCCCAACCCACGGCACCAAAAATCACCATCACTGCCAAGACGATCCACACATACGGATTGGATAAATCTGCCCATAACAGTGTTGAAATACCAATCGACATTAAAATCAACACACCACCCATAGTTGGTGTGCCCATTTTTTTGGCATGATTTTCAGGAGCATATGAACTCACGGCTTGACCATATTTGAGTGCTTGCAACTTGCGAATCATCACAGGACCGAGCACTAGACCAATGGTCAGCGCGGTTAAAACACTGAGCAAAGAACGCAATGTCAAATAACGAACCACCTGAAACGAGCTATGGTAGCCCGCCAGTTGTTCAAATAACCATAACAACATTTAGAGTTTCTCCATCAAATCAGCCATCAACGTTTCCATATGGGTATAACGAGAACCTTTAAAGAGGAAACTCATTGACTGGGGTTGATGTGTTTCAATTAAACTATGTAAAAAAGGCAATGCCTGCTCTTGAGTTAAAAAAGCCTGCATTTTTTTGCCATATTGAGTGCTGCGTGCACCTTCTTGTGCAGCAGGTGCAAACTCACCTACAGCAACGACGAAATTCAGCCCTTTCACCGAAACCAAATCACGTCCCAACATATAGTGTTGCTGTGCCGCAGCACTGCCTAGCTCACCGATATCACCCGTCACCATCACACGAATACCATCTTGCTGTGCAAGTACTTCGGCAGCAGCACGCATAGAGGTTGGATTGGCATTATAGGTATCATCAATAAACAGATGCGCACCCTGTTGAATAAAGTTTAAACGCCCCTTCGCCCCGACCGCTTGCTCTAAACCCAGTACAATATCATCTAAAGCAATACCAATTGCCAAGGCAAAAGCGGCCGCAGCAGTTGCATTTTGAACATTATGTTCCCCAGCAAACGGCAAATCTACCTGACGCCCCCCTTGAGGTGTGTTTAGGCGAAAGGTTGCCGATTGCGCATGTAATTCAATCTCAGTGGCAAAAATGTCACCACCTTGACCAAAACTGAGCACCTGTTCAGTTTGTACAGCTTGGCGAATGCTATCGGCAAAGTCATCGGCCGCAGGAACAATCGCTGTACCATTTGCAGTAATATGCGCATAAATCTCAGACTTGGCACGGCAGATACCATCGCGTCCACCGAATTCACCCAAGTGTGCTGTACCAATATTGATAATGCCTGCAACCAAAGGTTGGACCAAGTTCGAAGTATAATCAATTTCACCTTGATGACTTGCCCCTAGCTCCATCACCGCATATTGATGTTCAGGGCAAAGCTCAAGCAACATGACTGGTACACCCAAGTCATTATTCAGATTGCCTCGTGTCACCAAGGTGGGCGCTATACGTGACAAAATACTGCCTAGCATTTCTTTGGTGGTGGTCTTACCACTACTGCCCGTCAGCGCAATCACTTTTAACTGTGGATACTGTGCACGGCGGTAAGCTCCTAGCTGCCCCAGTGCCAAACGCGTATCAGGTACCACCAACTGGCAAATCTCTGCATCAATAGGCTGGCTCACAATGGCAACTTGACAACCTTGTTCAGTAACATGTGCAATAAAAGTATGCGCATCAAAACGCTCACCTTTGAGTGCCAAAAATGCATCACCCACTTCTGCATGACGTGAATCCGTCAAAATACGCTTAATCTCCGTATTGGGTGCTTTGTCGTTCAACCAATAACCTTGGGTTGCTTCGACCAATTGTGCTGCTGTCCATGGCATTAAAGGCACTGTGCTTGTTGTAGAGGTATGCATACGACTTCCTTAGTGTGCAGGGTAAGCAGAATCTGTAGTGTGGGTTTGGGTATCAATGGCTGACTGGACTTCAACGACATCATCAAACCAATGGCGTACCCCCTCTATTTCTTGATAATTTTCATGACCCTTGCCTGCAATAACCACAATATCACCCGCTTTGGCATGCTGAACGGCAAATTTAATTGCCTCACGACGATCACGGATTTCATGCACCACGCGATCTGCAAAATCAATGCCTGCTTTCATATCTGAAAAAATTTGCTCAGGATCTTCGGTACGTGGATTATCTGAAGTTAACATCACCACATCTGCCCCATTTAATGCAGCTTGGGTCATGAGTGGGCGTTTACCGCGATCACGGTCTCCACCACAGCCAAATACTGCCCAAAGCTGGTGTTCTACATGACGCTTCAACGTGCTTAAAACTTGCACCAGAGCATCAGGCGTATGTGCATAATCAACCACAAACAAACGTGCATCATCTCGAATCACTTGCATACGGCCTGGTGCACCTTTGAGCTGTGCTGTTGTTGCAACAACAGTGGTCAGATCGAACCCTGCTTGTTCCACCACAATTAAACTTGCGACCAAATTTTCAATATTAAAATGACCGAGTAATGGGTTTTGTATGTGATATTCAGCATGTTCCGTACACAAGCTAAAATTTGCACCTGTCAGGCTATATTGAATATTCTTCACCTGATAATCGGCAGGCTGGGTAGTTGAGTAAGTCAATATTTTTGGTTGAGCTGGATTATTTTGCGCGGCTTGCATCATGACCCCAGCGTGCTCATCATCCAGATTGATCACAGCGACCTTCAATGACGGAAATTGAAACAAGCGAGATTTGGCTTCGGCATAAGCCTCAAGTGTGCCGTGATAGTCCAAATGATCACGACTTAAATTGCTATAGGCTGCAATTTCAATTTCACAACCCGCTAAACGGCCTTGCTCTAAACCATGTGAAGAAGCCTCAATAGAAGCAAATTCCGCACCTTGAGTCGCATAGGTATATAGCGCATTTTGTAAATGCACAGCATCTAATGTGGTATGTGAAGAGGCTTCTAGATTCGGCAAAATACCATTGCCTGTGGTTCCCATCACCGCACATGATTTACCTTGGAGCATCAACAGTTCTGCAACCAAACGAGAAATCGTGGTTTTACCATTGGTTCCCGTGACCGCTAAAATCCGCGCAGGCGTAAAAGGATGACACGTCAACAAATATCGTTTCTGCCACTCTCCCATGAGGTGACGCACATTCGGCACTACAATGCTGTTTTCAAGCCCGAGGTCAATTTCACTCACCACCGCCAAGGCACCTTTGTCTAAGGCCGTTTGTGCAAATTGAGCTGTCTTTTCAGGTTGTGAGAACGAGGTCAGGGCAATAAAGATTTGTCCTGCCTGTACTTTACGACTATCAAGAACAAAACCCTGAAATGGCTGTGTCATCCATTCAGCAGTTGAGTTAACGGTGTAGAGTTGTTGAAATGTAATAGACATTCATCACCTATCTCTTGATTTCGGGAGAATCTAAGGGTTTATCTAAAGGAACGTTCATTAAACGCAAGGATTCTTGCATAACACGGGCAAACACAGGTGCCGATACAGTACCACCATAGTAAGTGCCTTGTGGGTTTTCAACCACGACCACCATCGCCAAACGTGGATCACTCACAGGTGCAACGCCAGCAAAAAGCGCACGATATTCGTTGGTTGAGTAACCTTTACGGTCAGCACGTAATTTATGTGCTGTACCTGTTTTACCACCTACACGGTAGCCCGGAATGGTCGCACGAGTCGCTGTACCACCTGGCAAGGTTGCAGTTTCCATCATCAGCAAGACTTGATCCGCAATTTTTGGATCAATCATTTGCTCACCTTGAGGTGGTGCATCCAACTTATACAAACTCAAAGGCATTTTTACCCCTTTGTTTGCCAACATGGCATAAGCATCTACCATTTGCAGCACAGTGGCATTCAAGCCATAGCCATAAGCCATTGTTGCAACTTCGGAAACATTCCATTTACTTGGTGGTAAGATTAGACCACCACTTTCACCCGGAAATTTCACTGCCGAACGTTGACCAAAGCCCAAACGCTTATAAAACGTTGGCAAAGTTGAATAAGGGAGTGAAAGCGCAATTTTTGCCACACCGACGTTCGAGGACTTTTGAATAATGCCACCCAAAGTCAATGGGCCATAGTTATGCGTATCACGAATGGTATGGTTGCCGACCCGCATCGAACCTGGAGTAGTATTCACCACGGTATTAGGTTGATATTTTCCACTTTCCAAAGCCATAGAAATGGTTAAAGGTTTCATGGTTGAACCTGGTTCAAAAGAGTCAACCGCTCCACGGTTACGCATGGCATCTTTATTCGATAAACTATTTTTATCATTCGGGTTATACGATGGCCATGACGTCATCGCTAAAATTTCACCCGTTTTTACATCCACCGCGATGGCTGTTGCAGAACGGGCATTGTTCGCTACACCCGCAGCAGTCAACTCACGGTACATGATGTACTGCAAACGCGAATCTATACTGAGGGTAATATTTTCCCCTGGCTCAACTTCTTTGATTACTTCTGGATCTTTAAAGCGATTGCCTTTTTTGTCACGAACGACTTGCTGTTCACCATCAATACCTGAAAGACGTTGATTGAGCTGCATTTCCAGACCTTCAATGCCTGAACCTTCACTGTTGGTCAAACCAATAATCTGTGCATTCGGCTGGGGCTGAGGATAATAGCGCTTGTAGTTCTTTTCGGTGTACACCCCTTGGAACCCTCGCTTCATAATCAGCTCTGCCTGCTGTGGCGGGACTTCTTTTTGCAAAACCAAATACCGTGAACGAGGGCGCTCGTTCAACTTTTGCTTTAATTCGGCCCGATCCATGCCAACAGCATCAGCCAACTCATCTAAATTTAAATTTTTATCAGGCAATTGACGTTTCAATTTACGATTATGCGGATCATTGGCTAATTCAGCGGTGATTTCATCAAATAACTTTTTATTATCAAAATAATCACGAGGATCAATCACCACTTTCATAATTGGTGTACTGATCGCCAAAGGTACACCATGACGGTCATAAATTACGCCACGCATGGCCTTAATTTTTTCAGTTCTTAAAATATTGGCATTGGCTTTGTTTTGTAAAAATTCAGTATTAATCACCTGAACATAAAAAGCACGTCCGACCAAAGCAAAGAAGCAGGCTAAAACCACTGCCCACATCAGATAAAAACGCCACATCTCAACCTGTAACGCTGATTTTTCAGTCACCGCTTGCTGTTTTTTACGGGTGGGTTTACGCTTTTCTACCATGTTGCAGCGGCCTTATTTTTTATTTTCTGAAGTCGTGGGTAAAGAAATTACTACGGTTTGTGCCGCAGGAGGTGAATACATTCGAAGTTGTGTCACTGCGCGCGTTCCAATTTGTGCAGTTGCGCCAAAGGTTTGCTGTTCAATCAACAAACGCCCCCATTCTGCATTCAGGTCATCGCGCTCTCGCATAAAAGAGCTCATTTCACGATAGTCATGTCGATATTCAAAAACTTGTAAGACCACCATCATGGCACTGATAAACACCAGCACCAATAAAATGGCATAAGCAATGAACTTCTTAAACTTTAACTTTGTTGGAGTTTTTTCAACGACTTCAGTTTTCATTATTCGCCTTTTGCTACTAAGCGTTCTGCAACTCTAAGCCATGCACTACGTGAACGTGGGTTGGCTTTCACTTCGGCATCACTTGCTTTCACACGTGATACTTTCTTTAAACGACGCGTATCTACGCGTTGTTGTGGCATGCCCCAGCCCAAATCTTCTTCAAGTGTCGACTCTTTTTGAATAAATTGTTTAATTAAGCGATCTTCTAGTGAATGGAAGCTAATGACCGCCAAACGACCATTCGGCTTTAACACATCTACCGCCTGCGGTAGAAAAACTTCAATATCTTCTAATTCTTTATTAATGGCAATACGAATGGCCTGAAAAGTTCGGGTTGCAGCATGTTTATTTTTTTCCCATTTCGGGTGTGCCACTTTCACAATCTCGGCCAGTTGAGCTGTGGTTTCAATCAACCCTGCAGCCTTGATAGCTTTCGCAATACGTCGGCTATAACGCTCTTCGCCATATTGGAAAATAACATTGGCTAAGGCTTCTTCTTCAATATTCACCAACCACTGCGCTGCCGTTGGACCTTGCGAGTTGTCCATACGCATATCAAGCGGACCATCTTTCATAAAACTAAAGCCACGCTCCGCCTGATCAAGCTGCGGTGAAGACACACCCAAATCTGCCATGACTCCATCAACCAAGCCAATCCCACGTGCTTCGAGCTCATATTTCAGGTCAGCAAAGCTGGCATGAATAATTTTAAAACGTGGATCTTCTTGTTCTAAAATAGCCGCTGTTTCCAGTGCTTGTGGGTCTTTATCAAAGCCATAGACACGCGCATTTTCATCCAGTTTAGATAACAATAAACGGGTATGTCCGCCACGACCAAACGTGCCATCAATGAAAATTCCTGTATTGCGATCTGCTACCAAAGCATCAACAGTTTCGTGAAGTAATACAGAAATATGCGACATAAAGACTCAATACGATCGGAAGGAAAAATGTAACTGCACATTATTACCTTGTTTTAACAAAGCTCCAAACGACTTTTTGTACGGAAATATTACTTTTCATAGACAAAACCGTTTTAAAACAGCCACCGTCATAAAAAAAGCCTCCCATAGGAGACTTTTTAAACATCATCGGCAAAGCGAGCCTAACTCATTTACGGTTATTTGAGATCTGATCGTAAATTGCCCCATTCACAAAGTGAGTCTGTTGCGCTTTCGCCCAGCCCCCAAAGACCTCATCAATGGTGAAAGTTTGTAAGGGTGGGAATTGCGCTTTATATTTTTCTAAAATCGCAGCATTACGCGGACGGTAAAAATATTTCGCAGCCATTTCCTGACCGATCGGTGAATATAAATAGTTAATATAACCTTTGGCTAACCACTTATTGCCATTTTTCTCAACGGTCTTATCTACGATTGCGACAGAAGGCTCAGTTAAAATCGAGATCGAAGGATAAATAATCTCGAATTGGTCTTTACCTAATGTTTTTTGTGTCACTAAGGCTTCATTTTCCCACGTCAATAACACATCACCTATGCGACGTTCCGCAAATGTCGTCATTGAAGCACGTGCTGCAGAATCCATGACTTTTACATTACGGTACATTTTACTGACAAACTCTTTCGCTTTGGTGTCATTACCACCAGGTTGTTTCAATGCATAACCCCAAGCGGACAAATACACCCACCGTGGCAATCCGCCTGTTTTTGGATTTGGCGTAATAATTTGTACACCAGGCTTGGTTAAATCCGACCAGTCTTTAATTTTTTTCGGGTTACCTTTACGCACCATAAATACAATGGTCGATGTATAAGGTGCCGAGTTATTTGGAAACTCTTTTTGCCAGCCTGGTTGAATTTGACCAGACTTCACGATTTCATCAATATCATTGGCCAAAGCCAAAGTCACTACATCGCCTTTTAAACCATCCACCACCGAACGTGCTTGCTTACCTGAACCACCATGTGACTGTTTAAACTCGACCGTTTGTCCTGTACGACTTTGCCAGTAAGCAGCAAAAGACTGATTAAATTCATCATAAAACTCACGTGTTGCATCATAAGATACATTGAGCATAGTACGATCCGCAGCTTGTACTGAAGTAACACTCAATGTCAGGCCTGATGCGAATAAGGCAGCAGTCAGAATAAATTTTAAATGGGTTTTCATAGCAGCATTAAATTAAATATCTAAAATTATGCTAAATATATGAAACAAAATCACAAACCACAATTCGTGTTTCATGATTAAATTGTTGCGACCTTTAATTTAAACAGGGTTAATCCACTGTTTTTATTCAAAATAATAATCCGCTCTTTATTTCTTCTAATTAAATAGATTTTTATGCTTTAAATATGCAGAAAGTGAATATATAACTATTCACTTTCACTGATCAAACATTCATTTATTAAGCTAAGCTACTTATTTTTCAGTATAAATTTGATCAAAAATCGCACCATTCACAAAATGGGTCTTTTGCGCTTTAGCCCATCCGCCAAAGACATCATTAATATTAAATGTTTTTTGTTTTGGAAATTGTGCAATATATTTATTCGCGACCTGTTTATTTCGCGGGCGGAAAAAATGCTTCGCAGCCAACTCTTGCCCTTTAGGCGAATACAAATAATTTAAATAGCCTTTGGCCAAATTCCGATTGCCATTTTTGTCGACGGTTTTGTCCACAATCGCAACTGATGGCTCAGCAAGAATCGAAATAGACGGGTAAACAATATCGTATTTGTCTTTACCCAAACCTTGCGTTGCCAGTAAAGCCTCATTTTCCCAAGACAAAAGCACATCGCCAATCCCCCGCTCAGCGAATGTGGTTAATGAACCGCGTGCGCCTGAATCCAGTACTTTGACATTTTGATACAGCTTTTTGACCAACTCTTTGGCTTTGGCATCATTTCCACCTGGCTGTTTCAATGCATAACCCCAAGCTGATAAATAAATCCAGCGTGGAGCCCCTCCCGTTTTGGGATTAGGGGTAATAATTTCAACATCTGGCTTGGTTAAA
This sequence comes from Acinetobacter sp. UBA6720, assembly GCF_002454215.1. Taxonomy (NCBI): domain Bacteria; kingdom Pseudomonadati; phylum Pseudomonadota; class Gammaproteobacteria; order Moraxellales; family Moraxellaceae; genus Acinetobacter; species Acinetobacter sp. UBA6720. The sequence goes on along the minus strand of NZ_DKIK01000047.1, from coordinate 19,193 downwards.
TCATTCCAATCTTTAATGTGCTTTGGATTACCTTTACGTACCAAAAACACAATGGTTGAAGTATAAGGAGCAGAGTTATTTGGAAATTCTTTTTGCCAGTTTTTATCAATTTGTCCCGTATTGACGATTTCATCAATATCATTGGCCAATGCTAAAGTCACTACATCAGCTTGTAGCCCGGTTGCAACTGCCCGTGCTTGCTTGCCAGAACCACCATGCGACTGCTTAAAGTTTACCTCCTGACCTGTTCGAGTTTTCCAATATTGCCCAAAAGCTTGGTTATATTCTTGATAAAACTCACGAGTCGGATCATAAGACACATTTAAGAAATCTTTTGCTGCATACGTCGTTGCAGCCCAGCTCCCCAGTAACACAAAAACAGATGTCGCTAATATTTTTTTCATTGCTTTATACTCTTAGTGAATTTTCCCACTATATAAACAACAAAAAATCAGTACAATCATCTAGTTATAATTAATTATGACTTCAAAATCGAATAAAAAGATATCTTTTGAATGACTAAGCTCTATACTTTTTCTCATAATCCTCGCGGAGCAAACACTGATTTACGCACTTAAAATTTTGAAATCTTCATGTTATCTCCACACTTGTTTGGTACAAAAAGCCAAACGATTTGTATTTTCTATTTAGAAATGTCAATTTAACCAAACTTTCTTTATATTTTTGTAAATTTTGTGACACAGTTACACTTTTTTATTGGTAAAACTGGTTAAATTGAAACTAGATTGAAAAAGACTTTTAATAAAAATCTGTTCTAATACCATGTTGAGAGGGGGAATAAGGACATGAAAGCAACATTTTTACACAGCGTTACTTTAAGTATCGGCTTGGCATGTATGAGCCAAATAGGACACAGTGCCGCAATTCAAAACAACGATAAAATTGCAATGCCTGCTGAAAAAACATCGTTGATTGAGAAAGCGCTCAGCCAACAAAAAAGTGGTGAAAAAAACACATTGACGGATACTGATTTAAAAATCATGACCTCAATTAAAGTTGCACCGACACAAAATTTCTTTGCTACACAAAACCAACGCTTCAGTCGTTTTGTGCAATCGCTCTTCCTCTAAATAAAAAAGCATCACATCAGCGCCTCTCTCAAGCGATGATCTTGCCGATTAAAAGTCTGATCACGGAATGTTGAATTAAGCATTAAGTGGTCGGGCTTTTTCGTTATAATAGACCTCAATTTACATTCTGAATCATTATTGGCCATGACTGTTCGTACTCGTATTGCTCCCTCTCCAACAGGCTTCCCACATGTGGGCACAGCGTATATCGCATTATTTAACTTATGCTATGCCAAGCAACACGGTGGTGAATTTATTCTACGTATCGAAGATACCGACCAACTGCGTTCAACACCTGAATCTGAAAAAATGATTTTAGACTCTCTTCGTTGGTTAGGCCTAAATTGGTCAGAAGGTCCAGACATCGGTGGTCCACATGCACCATATCGCCAGTCTGAGCGAATGCATATCTATAAACAGTATGCGCTTGATTTGGTTGAGAAAGGTCATGCGTTTTACTGCTTTGCAACAAGCGAAGAACTTGATCAAATGCGTGCTGAGCAGCAAGCCCGTGGTGAAACACCAAAGTATGATGGTCGTGGTTTAAAACTATCTGCCGAAGAAGTTCAAAGCAGACTTGCTGCAGGTGAGCCACATGTGATTCGAATGAAAGTACCTGAAGAAGGGATTTGTACAGTCAATGACTTGCTACGTGGTAAAGTAGAAATCCCTTGGGCACAAGTGGACATGCAAGTTTTATTGAAAACAGATGGCTTGCCAACCTATCACCTTGCCAATGTGGTCGATGACCATCTCATGCAAATTACTCACGTGTTCCGCGGTGAAGAGTGGTTGCCTTCTGCACCGAAACACCAGCTCCTTTACCAATATTTTGGTTGGGAAATGCCTGTACTGGGTCATATGCCTTTGCTACGTAACCCAGACAAGTCAAAATTGTCAAAACGTAAAAATCCAACATCAATCACGTACTATAAAAACATTGGTGTCTTGCCAGAAGCCCTATTGAACTATTTAGGTCGTATGGGCTGGTCAATGCCAGATGAACGTGAAAAGTTCAATCTGGCTGAGATGATTGAGCATTTTGATATTCACCGTGTTTCTTTAGGTGGCCCAATTTTTGATGTAGAAAAACTCAATTGGCTCAATGGTCAATGGATCAAAGGCTTAAGCCCAGCTGAACTATTAGATACACTACTGGCATGGAAATCTGACCGCAAGATGCTCGAAGACATCGCAGCAGCGATTCAACCGCGGATCAACTTACTTTCAGAAGCCGTAAACTGGTCTGCGCACTACTTTAATCAGTTCCCCGCACTGAGCAAAGAACAGTTTGAAAGCAAAAAGCTGACCGAAGAGCAAGTTCGTCAGAGCCTTCAATTTGCGATTTGGCGCTTAGAAAGCATGTTTACGTGGAACAATGATACAGTAAGCCAAACATTGATGGACTTAGCCACCCAGATGGAGATTAAGCTGCGTGACTTTATGCCAGCGTTCTTTATTGCGATTGCAGGTTCGACTGCTTCAACCCCTGTGATGCAAACCATGGTTACCATCGGCCCTGACTTAACCTTCGCGCGCTTACGTCATGCACTTGAAATTGTAGGCGGTCCAAGCAAAAAAGAAGCAAAAGTATGGGAAAAACTAAATGAAAGCTTAAAATTGCCGAAAAATGATGCAGTTGATAACGCTTAATTGATTTTTTAGTTGACGCATGAACGTTATATCCCTAATATAGCGCTCACACAGAGAGACGGTGTTAACCACTCAACGTGATGCCTCAATAAGTCCCTATCGTCTAGAGGCCTAGGACATCGCCCTTTCACGGCGGTAACCGGGGTTCGAATCCCCGTAGGGACGCCATATTTAAGATGGCAACATCTGATAAAAAACCCAAGCATAATGACTTGGGTTTTTTATTGCCTGAAATTTCTTAGCCATCCATTCCAACGCTTTTTTTGGCTTTCTGCACTAATCCGATTAGAATACAACATAGATTAGAATTTCGGAGTCGTCATGCAATACCGCTGTCCTCAATGCCAAAGTCCAAAAATTATGCCTGTTGCTCAAGCAGGCGCTCCAGCAGCACGTCCAGTTGTGCCTAAAAGTTTAGTTTTTCTAATCCCTGCTATCTTTGTGTTATTACTTCTGGTGTTAATTAGCATTGCAATGTGGATCTTTGGGGATGGTGCAGGCTCAACACTTCAAATTGCAACGGTTGTCGTGTTTATCGTATGTGTAGTTGCGGGTTTCTTGTTTTACCGAGATCTTCCAGATTTTAAAATTTCGATGCAAGGCTTTATGCAATCCCAAAAAAAATGGAAATGCCGCGAATGCGACCATGAGTGGGAAATTTAAATCCCCTCTTAATATCAGCAGATCAAGGAGAGGCCAAGCTCTCCTTTTTCTTCAGGCAAATTATAAATAATAATTATTATCAAATGGTATTTTTTCTCGATATAATCAATCCACTTTTTGATTATATTCGGAACTTTATTGCCATGAGAAATATGCTCTTTTGTGCGCTTGCTCTAAGCACTGCGACTCAAGCCCATGAACCCTATGTCGCACCCTTAGCCTATCTCACAGAGAATACCCAAGTTCCTGTTCTTAGTGCTTATGCGGAACAAGCTTTTCATCCTGAATACGCTTTAAAAGATACATCCTTCACTGTTTTTCAGCCCAACCAAACTCAAAGTACCGTTCAACCCGTAAAAAATTTAGACTCAGCAGCAACGTTTGATCTCAAACTTCCTGAAAAGGGTACCTATACCATTTTCGCAAAGACTTCGTATCCAATTGATTACGTACAGCACAATCGTCAGTGGAAAATTTTTGCCGATGTAGCAGCAGACAAAGTTCCTGCTCTGAGTGAGCGTGACTATGTCATTCCAAGTGACTTTAAAGGTAAAGTGCCAAGCAAGGTCTCTACGGTTCGTGAATGGAGCATTCAAAGCTATGTCAGCAAGGACAGCACCTCACCTGTCGCTATAACACCAGCCCCAATTCAAGTCAGCTTTAAACCCCATCCCAACCAAATCAATGTACAACAACCTGTACAACTGCAAATTACGCAAGCAGGCAAAGCTCTTGCGCATGCAGAGCTTATGGTTCGCGCTCAAGGTGAGCTTGAACAGCAAGCAAAAAGCACACCTGTTGATGCACAAGGCAATGCCACGCTCACTTTTGAACAAGCTGGACAATACTTGATTGAAGTGAGCGAAAAGGTCGATGCCAAAGCAAAACCTAAAAATCAGTATTACAGCATTATCAGCTTACAAGTGAATGCCTCTAAAACTCCTTAGAAAACAATTAACAAACATAAAAAAACCAGCCCGAAGGCTGGTTTTTTTATTGGCTAACGACAGTATTAACCGCCAATTTTCTTGTATTTAGTACGTTTTTGTACAGCATCTTCACCTAAACGAGCCAAGCGGTATGCTTCATACTCGGCATAGTTGCCTTCATAAAACTCAGGTTGCTCATTTTCAAATGACAAGATATGCGTTGCAATACGGTCAAGGAACCAACGGTCATGCGATACCACCATTACCGTGCCTGGGAATACAAGAATTGCATCCTCAAGTGCACGTAAAGTTTCGATATCCAAATCGTTCGATGGCTCATCCAGTAAGATGACATTAGCGCCCATTTGCAGGATTTTCGCCAGTTGTAAACGGTTACGCTCACCACCTGACAATTCACCTACACGTTTTTGCTGATCTTGGCCTTTAAAGTTAAAACGGCCAATATAAGCACGTGATGCAATTTCGTATTCGCCAATTCTTAGGATATCCAAACCGCCAGAAACTTCTTCCCAAACGGTTTTGTTGTTATCCAAAGTATCACGGATCTGACCCACATAAGCGACTTTAACCGACTCACCTAGTGTCACCGTACCTGTATCAGGCTGTTGTTCACCCGTCATCATACGGAACAGTGTGGTTTTACCCGCACCGTTTGGACCCACAATACCCACAATTGCTGTAGGTGGTACGGTAAAGCTGAGGTTTTCGTAGAGTACGCGACCATCAAATGATTTGCTGATGCCTTCGACTTCAACCACTTTATTGCCTAGACGCGGACCAGGTGGAATATAGATTTCAGACGTTTCATTACGCTGTTGGAACTCACGTGAGTTAAGTTCTTCAAAACGCTCCATACGTGCTTTGTTTTTCTTTTGTTGACCTTTAGCATTTGAACGAACCCATTCCAGTTCTTTTTTCAATGCTTTAGCAAAAGATTCTTCTTGCTTCTGTTCTTGCTCTAAACGTGCATTCTTTTGCTCTAACCAAGCAGAATAGTTGCCTTGATATGGAATGCCCATACCGCGGTCAAGCTCAAGAATCCATTCAGCGACGTTATCCAAGAAATAACGGTCGTGCGTAATCGCCACAATCGTGCCCGCGAAGTCTTTCAAGAAACGCTCTAACCAAGATACAGACTCTGCATCCAAGTGGTTCGTCGGTTCGTCTAGAAGCAACATGTCTGGCTTAGATAAAAGCAAACGACATAATGCAACACGACGACGCTCACCACCTGATAGTAAAGTTACGTCTGCATCCCAAGCTGGAAGGTTCAATGCTGCAGCAGCTTGATCCATTTGGTTGCTCAGGTTGTGTGCATCCCATGAGTGAATAATCGCTTCTAATTTTTCTTGCTCTTTTGCCAATTTGTCAAAGTCTGCGTCTTCAGCCGCATATTCAGCAAATACTTCATCCAAGCGTGCCAAAGCATCTAATGGTTCACGTAAACCATCTTCAACGTTACCGCGAACATCTTTATTTGGATCGAGTGGTGGCTCTTGCTCTAAATAGCCGATTTTGATACCCGGTTGCGCACGAGCTTCACCAGAGAAATCTTTGTCTACGCCAGCCATAATACGAAGCAAGGTTGATTTACCTGCACCGTTTAAACCAAGCACACCAATTTTTGCACCCGGGAAAAATGACAAAGAGATGTCTTTCAAGATTTCGCGCTTAGGCGGAACCATCTTAGACACTCGGTTCATCGTATAAATATATTGGGCCACGCAGGACTCCTCAATAGAAAACCAAAAAATCGCAAAACAGCGAAAAATATTTTGGGGCATTATACGATGAATGCGCTGAAAAAATAAGGCATTAAACCGATCTTCAATGCAATGTTACAACTTTCAGTTCGAGTGTTTTTTAAACGCTTGTTTTCAGCAGTTTTTATATGCTTACCAAGTTAAAACTTACACTTCATTATGAAAATTTTAGATAAACATTCATATTTTTTTGCAATTTCACTTATATTCATTAATGGTAGACTGTGTAATATTTAACTCACGCAGATGAAGTCACATGACCTATAAAGACGAAACTTTGGCTATCCATGCTGGTTATAACCCTGAGGCAACCACTAAAGCTGTGGCTGTGCCGATTTACCAAACGACCTCGTATGCCTTTGATAATACGCAACACGGCGCTGACCTATTTGACCTGAAAGTCCAAGGCAATATTTATACCCGTATTATGAATCCAACCACTGCGGTGCTCGAACAGCGTTTAGCTGCACTCGAGGGAGGTATTGGAGCTTTGGCTTTGGCTTCGGGCATGGCTGCCATTACTTATGCTATTCAAACCATTGCTGAAGCAGGTGACAACATTGCTTCAGTATCGACCTTGTACGGTGGCACTTATAACCTGTTTGCCCACACTCTGCCGAAACAAGGCATTGAGGTACGCTTCTTTGATTATCAAGATCCAGAAGCCCTACGTGGTTTAATTGATGAAAAAACCAAGTTGGTTTTTGTTGAATCCATTGGTAATCCACTGGGCAATATTATCGACCTAGAAGCAATTGCCAAAATCGCCCACGAATATGGAGTACCTGTAGTGGTCGATAATACGGTTGCAAGCCCTGCTTTGCTTAAACCGTTTGAATATGGTGCTGACATCGTGATTCACTCGCTCACTAAATATATTGGTGGACATGGCAATTCGATTGGCGGTGCGATTGTTGATAGTGGCAAGTTTCCTTGGGGCAAATATCCTGAGCGCTTTAAAGTGCTGAATACACCCGACCCAAGTTATCACGGCGTGAACTATGTTGAAGCTTTGGGCGAAGCAGCCTATATTGCTCGCGCTCGTGTCGTTCCATTGCGCAATACTGGCGCTGCGATTAGCCCACTCAGTGTGTTCCTGATTCTGCAAGGCTTAGAAACACTCAACTTGCGTATGGAACGTCACATCTTCAATGCGCAGAAAGTCGCAGAATATTTACAAGCCCATCCCAAAGTAAAATGGGTTAACTATGCTGGATTGAAAGATCACCCTCAGCATGGTTTGGCACAAAAATATGTCAAAGGGCAGCCTTCCGCAATTTTATCTTTTGGGGTACAAGATGGCCTTGAAGGTGGGACACGTTTTATTGATGCCCTACAACTGTTTACACGCTTAGTTAATATTGGGGATGCCAAAAGTTTAGCGTGCCACCCTGCAACGACCACACATCGTCAGTTGAATGAAGCGGAATTGCTATCAGCAGGCGTGAGTACAGATATGGTGCGCCTATCCATAGGGATTGAACATATTGATGATTTAATTGCAGATTTAGAGCAAGCCTTAGCCCAAGTCTGAAATGCATCCTACAAAATAAAAGCCTCAATCACATGATTGAGGCTTTTTATACAGCTGTCTTTTATATTTATAGCCCTTTAATTTCATTTTGATTCGTGATAAAAGTTAATTATTAGAATAAGCAAAATAGAGTTTTTACTCTAAAATTATTTATTAATTCAATAACTTATGCCGTGATATTTTGAAGCAGTTTAGGTATCATATTGTTAAGGAAAGCAGCTGCATTGGTCCAAAAATCCAGCATAAATAATCGAATACAAAAACAGCCATAACCCTCAAATATTCTATTTAGATCAGGAAAGATAAAGTGAATTCAAGAATTGATAGACTTTTTAAAGAACGTGTAAACGGAAAAACCGTCTTAATTACAGGTGCTTCAAGTGGTATTGGTTTAACAGTTGCACATAAACTGGCTGATGCAGGCGCACATGTACTATTAGTTTCACGCACCAAAGAAACCTTAGAAGAAGTCAAAGCAGATATCGAAGCCAAAGGTGGTTCAGCTACGGTTTTCCCTTGTGACTTAAATGATTTAGATTCCATTGATGAAGTTTCTAAACAAATTTTAGCTTCAGTAGATCATATTGATATTTTGATTAACAACGCAGGACGCTCAATTCGCCGCGCGGTACATGAGTCAACAGAGCGCTTTCATGATTTTGAACGCACCATGCAGCTCAACTACTTTGGTGCTGTGCGTTTAGTGATGAACATCTTGCCACAAATGATGATTCGTCGTGATGGTCATATTATTAACATTAGCTCAATTGGTGTATTGGCAAATGCCACCCGTTTTTCAGCGTATGTAGCATCTAAAGCTGCTTTGGATGCGTTCAGCCGTTGTCTCTCAGCCGAAGTACATTCACATAAAATTGCGATTACGTCAGTGTATATGCCTTTAGTCCGCACGCCGATGATTGCACCAACAAAAATTTATAAGTACGTACCCACGCTTTCACCTGAACAAGCAGCAGATTTAGTCGCGTACGCGATTGTGAAGCGTCCGAAGAAAGTCGCAACCAACCTCGGTCGTTTGGCATCTATCACTTATTCAATTGCACCAGATATCAACAACAAACTCATGTCGATTGGCTATAACTTATTCCCTAGCTCTAGCGCATCGGTAGGTGAGCCACAAAAACTCAACTGGGTACAAAAAGCGTATGCACGCTTATTCCCAGGTGAACACTGGTAAGTTTCCTGATCATGACCCAGCTTTTCATTGAAAGGCTGGGTTTGCATATTTTGCAAGTTTTAACAGATCGTTAAGAAATAAAATCCAATATAAAAATAAGAAGAAAAGGAGATAAAAATGCAGGCACTTTATATTTTCAAACTCTTTTGTTTCATTTTTGCCTCACTTATGGCTTTTAATCTATATATAGAACTTCGCCTTCCTGATCATTCAATTTGGCAAGTTATGGTTTATGGTGGGCTAATGATGATTTTGATCGAATTTGCTGTTAGTAGCCGACCCTCTGCCCAACGCTCAAGCTCTCATTTAAACAATAAAAATCACACAGACTCTACACCAGTAAAAACTCCCCCACCGTCTCGTTTATATAGCAATATTTTATTAAAAATAGGGCTCATATCAACGCTTTCAGCGCTACTTGCTCAAAGTGTAATAAACTAGAGACCCACTATTTTTTATAGACAAAAATAAAGATGACGATGCAATCTCACATTTTGTGTTATAAACAGCCGTCATTTTTTGTTTTGTGAGTCTATGCGCACTTTTTCTTTCGTCCTGCAATACGTATGTATCGCCTTTGCGATTTACCTCAGCTACCGCGTAGGCAGCAGCCTGTATTTACAAGATTATGTGATGATGGATATCGTGGCCAATGTCGGCACGATTCTGATCTGTATCGACCTTGCTGTTTTCCTTTGGCATAGTCGTAGCACGCAAGCTATGAGCCTGAAAGATTATGCGACGAGACTAGAACAACCTGCACCGACTTTTGTCAAAGTATGTCGAAAGCTAGGGCATTTTGGCATTATGCTAATCATCACCAGTTGGATCGTGCCAATCATCAACGGATAAAAGAAACCATAAAAAAACCTCCCACTTGGGAGGTTTTTTTATTTAAACATTAAAGATTATTTAGAACCTTTAATCCCCGCTTGAAGCAACAATGCACCTAAACCACCAATTTTATTTTCTTGAGGTTTAGTCGCTTGTGGCTTCTTGTTTGTTTGAGTGCGCTCGCCTTGCGGACGTGCTTGTTGTGGACGTTTACCTTGTGGTTTACGTTCACTACGCTCTGCATTTTCACGGCGTGGTTGACGTGGAGCTTTAGGCGCATCAGCACCTTCAGGGCGCATCGACAAATTCACACGATTACGCTCCGCATCTACACTGAGTACACGCACTTGCACAATTTGACCTGGTTTCGCCACTTTATGCGGATCTGCAACAAATTCATTCGCCAATTCTGAAATATGGACCAAACCGTCTTGGTGTACACCCACATCCACAAAAGCACCGAAGTTCGTCACATTGGTCACAACACCTTCAAGCTGCATGCCTTCTACTAGCTGCGCTACTTCCGTAATGTCTTCACGGAATTTTGCGGTACGGAACTCTGGACGCGGATCACGACCTGGTTTTTCCAGTTCAGACAGTACATCTTGAATGGTTGGTAGACCAAATTTCTCATCTGTAAATTCTTCTGCATTCACTTGGCGAATAATTTCAGAGTTACCAATGATGTCTTTCACTGTTGTCGCTTTCGCTTCAACAATTTTAGCAACCAATGCATAAGACTCTGGGTGAACTGCAGAAGCATCCAATGGCTCTGAACCATCTTGAATACGTAAGAAACCTGCCGCTTGTTCAAAAGTACGCTCGCCTAAACGTGGCACTTTCTTCAAATCTTGGCGGTTGTCAAAACGACCATTTTCTTTGCGGAAATCGACAATTTGCTGTGCAATCGACTTATTCAAACCTGCGATATAACCCAAAATAGCAGATGATGCAGTATTAACATCCACCCCCACCGAGTTCACACAGTCTTCAACCACCGCTTCAAGGGTTTTTGCCAAACCAGTTTGGTTCACATCATGTTGGTACTGACCTACACCAATCGACTTTGGATCAATTTTTACTAGCTCAGCCAATGGGTCTTGTAAACGACGTGCAATCGACACAGCACCACGAATCGACACATCTAGCTCTGGTAGCTCCGCAGATGCCAATTCAGATGCTGAATAAACTGATGCACCCGCTTCTGATACTGAAACACGGGTCAGTTTTAAATCACTGTTTGCAGCCATCATTTCAGCCACAACGCTTTCTGTTTCACGGCTTGCTGTACCATTGCCAATGGCAATCAGGTCAACATTGAACTCGCGACATAAACGCGCCAGTTCTGCAATTGAACCCGCTTTATCTTCTTTAGGTGCAAATGGATAAACCGTGCTATGTGCAAGTACATCACCTGATGCATTCACCACAGCCAATTTCACCCCTGTACGGATGCCAGGGTCTACACCTAAGGTTGTACGTGCACCCGCTGGTGCAGACAACAATAAATGACGTAAATTTTCAGCGAAAACATCCATTGCTTCAGATTCAGCTGCGAGACGTTTTTCGGTGAGCAACGAGTGTTCGATGCTTGGACGAACCTTGCCTAACCAGAACAATTTTGCCGTTTGCTTTAAGTAATCTTGACGCGCTTGTGGCTGTGCAGTTTCAAGGCTGTATTCTGTTTCAATACGCGCCAATGCTGCATCATCTTCGCCATCAACTTTTAAACCTAAAACGTTTTCTTGACGACCACGTAACATCGCCAATAAACGGTGTGATGGGACTTTGTTTAAATTTTCAGAAAAATCGAAGTAATCGCGGAATTTTTTGCCAACTTCTTTCTTCTCATCACTTGCCACTAAACTTTTTAAAGTGGCTGTTTTTGCAAACATTGCTTTAAGTTCAGTTGTCAGTGCAATATTCTGCGCCCAGTCATCAATTAAAATATGTTGAATCGCATCCAACTGACTTTCTAGATCTGGATAATCTTCATGGCTAAAGCCTGCCAATGCTTCAGCAGGATCAACCGCTTCTGCAAAGATTTTTTCTGCAATCGGGCCCAAGCCTGCTTCTTTAGCTTTAAATGATTTACTGGTCCGTTTTGGACGGTACGGTGCGTAAATTTCTTCTAAGGCATTTTTAGTTTCAGCAGCATTTACACGTGCCAACAAATCATCAGACAATTTATCTTGTTCTTTTAATGATTCGATTACCTTTTCGCGACGTTCAAATAAATCACGCAAATAAGCCAAACGTGTATCGAGCTGACGTAACTGCGCATCGTCCAAGCCTTGCGTGACTTCTTTACGGTAACGCGCAATAAATGGAACGCTAGCACCTTCATCAATCAACTTGATGGCAGCCTCGATTTGATTTGGACGTACGGCAATTTCTTTTGCCAACTGCTGAACTAAGTCAGTCATCGTATGTGATCCCACAAGGATATGTACTAAAAGCCATGATTATAAAGACCAAGACTATAAAATCCACAACTGTTTTATGAATTTCACCGCTTAAATGTGACATATTTCGGGCAAATTTCATAAATCCATATTATTTTCAGTGTTAAATCTTATTTTTAGTCATTCTTTGCCATGTTTTTCTATGGGCTAAGATGTATACATTTGGTATCTATGTCTTGATTTTACCTGCAATATTTGTTGCTTTAGAGCATAGTAAAGACATACAAATGAGTCGTATACTCAAGACTACCCCGACTTTTGTTTACGATGACAATAAAGAATAAAGGAGCACTTCAATGAGTTTAGTTGTACCTGCTGAAAAAACAGATGCCGTACATAACGACGCCGATCGCGTTGAACGCATTTTAGTGGTAGATGACGATGTACGTTTACGTACGCTACTCCAACGCTTTTTAGAAGATAAAGGCTTTGTGGTAAAAACAGCGCATGACGCGACCCAAATGGATCGTCTCTTACAGCGCGAACTGTTTTCACTGATTGTGCTCGACTTCATGCTCCCTGTAGAAGATGGCTTAAGTATCTGCCGTCGTCTACGCCAATCCAATATTGACACACCTATCATCATGCTGACCGCACGTGGCAGTGATTCAGACCGTATTGCAGGTCTAGAAGCAGGTGCAGATGACTACTTACCGAAACCATTTAATCCAAATGAGTTGTTAGCACGTATTCGCGCCGTATTACGCCGCCAAGTCCGTGAAGTTCCAGGCGCACCAAGCCAGCAAATGGAAGTGGTCAGCTTTGGTCCATGGTCACTTGATTTATCAACACGTACCCTAACGCGTGAAGGTCAAGTCGTGACTTTAACTACAGGTGAGTTTGCGGTACTGAAAGCCTTGGTACAACACCCACGTGAGCCTTTGACTCGCGACAAATTGATGAACCTTGCGCGTGGCCGTGAATGGGGTGCAATGGAACGTTCGATTGATGTTCAAGTATCTCGCCTACGTCGTCTAGTAGAAGAAAACCCTGCTCGTGCGCGTTATATCCAAACCGTTTGGGGTGTGGGTTATGTCTTTGTTCCAGATGGCGCGGAATAATAAGCTCCAATAATGTAAACGTTCACCGAACTTATTGTCCCTAAAAGCCATTCGCTGCTGTTTGAGCCAATTTTACTTTCAAGGCTTGTCAACTTTAATTGCGAGTTCAGCGAATGGCAAAAGTTTTGGTTACTTTTTAAAAAGTAACAGAATGAGCTCCTTCTATTACTGATAAATACGGTAAGACTCCACCGTGTATATTTCAGTAATATTGATAAAAAATAGTCCACAGGAAGCTGGCGTGAAACTCGAACCCATCGACCCTCAAAAATTTACAGATTACGAAGCTTACTCAGAGAGAAAGCGCACGCGTTGGGAACGGTTTCTTGACAAAATTAAGCCACGCTCTGCTGCCATGCGCACCACTGTGCTGGTGTTGTTTGTGGTGTTCTTTAGTTTATTTATGTCCTTATGGTTCTTTTGGCGAACTTTATATCTACCTGAAATTCAACAACACGCCCGCTATCTTGCGGTTGAATTAGAAATACTCAACAACCCTGATTTGCGTATTTATCATAAAGATGCGGAAGTTGATGTCGATGACTGGCTAAGAAGTCGGGTGGGCATTGAATACGTTACCAACCCCAAAGAATATCCAAATGTCAAAGACAAGGTGATTGCTGAATTCTTTACCAACCAAATTGAAGCCAAGCTCGCCAAAGAGCTGAATGTAGAACATGCTACAGTTTATTTTCAATTTAAACCGAGTCCACGTATTTGGATTCAAACCCCAGAAATGAATGGTAACTGGGTACGTGAACCACTCAAAACCTATGCTAACTATAGTCCAGAGCTGATTTTTGGCTGGTTACTTGGTGTTCCCCTGATTGCAGCGGCCATTATTTTAACCCTTGTTCGCCAACTTAACCGCCCGCTACGTCGACTGCAAAATGCTGCCAATAATTACAGTAAGACAGGAAAAGCCCCTTATCTCGAGACCAACCATGGGCCACAAGAAATCCGTGAGGTCAATCAGGCTTTTAACCACATGATCTATACCTTAGATCAAACTGAACGTGACCGTCGAATTATGTTGGCAGGGATTTCCCACGACTTACGCACACCATTGACCCGCATCCGACTCAGTGCAGAAATGATGCCTGATGATGATTTTTTAAAAGAAGGGCTGATTTATGATGTCGAGGACATGGATGCTATCTTAAATCAGTTCATTTCCTATATGCGCGACGGTTCAGATGAGGAAATCCAAGACACCGATTTAAATATGTTGTTACAAGAATTGGTGGTGCAGTTCAAACCTCTAGATATTCGTTTTGATGCAACAGAACTTCCCATTATTCAAGCACGCAGTTTATCTCTCAAACGCCTAATCGGTAATCTCATCAATAATTCAAAACGTTATGGTGCTGAACCTATTGAACTCTCCGCAACACTTGAAAATGAACACATTTTAATTAGCGTAGCGGATCACGGCGAAGGGATCCCAGAAGACCAAATTGAAGAGCTCATGCAACCTTTTGTCCGTGGTAATGAAGCCCGAACCGTACAAGGTAGTGGCTTAGGTCTCGCGATTGTGAAGCGAATTGTGGATATTCATCAAGGCGAATTGATTATTCATAATCGTGAACAAGGTGGACTCGAAGCAATTATTTCTCTCCCCTTAAATACTCAGCAAGATGTTGAAATTTCAAACAACAATCCGCTCGAAAAACTCAAGCAAACACTAGTAGAGCATTTTTAATATTGAACAATAGTTGAGCAAATGATTTTGTTCAACTATTCAACAATTTAATTTTACCAAATATATTTCAAATACTTACAAATCATCAGAAAAGCTTATACCCACATTTTTTCAAAAAATTAGACCTTAGCCTAACAGGTATGCACAATGTCGTTCTTGATCGGTACAATCGGTGCCAGATCCAGAATATTAACGAGAGTAAACCATGTCTTTAGATCGTATCCGTTTAGCTTCACTTCACGATAAAGTCATCAGTGCAGAAGAAGCGTCTGCTTTTATTGAAGATGGCATGACTGTAGGGATGAGTGGCTTCACTCGTGCAGGCGAAGCGAAAGCTGTACCTTTGGCATTGGTTAAACGTGCACACACAAATCCTTTAAAAATCACACTAATTACAGGCGCTTCTTTAGGCAATGACCTAGACAAGCAATTGACTGAAGCAGGTGTATTGGCACGTCGTTTACCGTTCCAAGTAGACAACACTTTACGTAAAGCAATCAACAAAGGCGAAGTGATGTTCATTGACCAACACTTGTCTGAAACTGTTGAACAAATGCGTAACCTTCAGTTGAAAAAACCTGATATTGCTGTGATTGAAGCAGTCGCAATTACCGAAGATGGTGGCATCATTCCTACAACGTCTGTCGGCAACTCTGCAAGCTTCGCCATTTTTGCTGAAAAAGTCATTGTTGAAATCAACACCAACTTAAGCCCTGCTTTTGAAGGCTTACACGATATTTATATTCCAACTTACCGTCCAACACGCCAACCGATTCCACTAACTCAAGTCGATGAGCGTATTGGTACACATGCAATCAATATCGACCCTGCAAAAATTGTCGGTATCGTCATCAACAACGACTTACACGACTCTCCATCTACCGTAACAGCACCAGATGATGAAACTCAAGGTATTGCAGATCACCTCATTGCTTTCTTTGAAAAAGAAGTAGCTGAAAATCGCTTACCTAAAAACTTAGGCCCATTACAAGCAGGGATTGGCTCAATTGCCAATGCTGTACTTACAGGCCTTAAAGATTCAAACTTCGAAGACTTGGTCATGTACTCAGAAGTACTCCAAGACTGTACCTTTGAATTGATTGATGCGGGTAAAATGAAATTTGCATCAGGTTCTTCAATTACCCTTTCTGCTAAATATGGCGAGAAAGTATTTAATAACCTTGAAGCATACAAAGATAAGTTAGTACTGCGCCCACAAGAGATTTCAAACCACCCTGAATTGGTTCGTCGTCTTGGCATTATCGGCATCAATACTGCACTTGAGTTCGACATTTACGGTAACGTAAACTCAACTCACGTTTGCGGTACGAAAATGATGAATGGTATTGGTGGTTCAGGTGACTTCGCCCGTAATGCACACTTGGCAATTTTCGTGACCAAATCAATTGCAAAAGGCGGTGATATTTCATCAATCGTTCCATTCGCCTCTCACGTAGACCATGCTGAACATGACGTTGACATCCTAGTCACTGAACAAGGTTTGGCTGACCTTCGTGGTTTAGCACCACGTGAGCGTGCACGTGCGATTATCGACAACTGTGCTCACCCACTTTACCGTGATGCATTAAATGACTACTTCACACGTTCATGTGAGAAAGGCGGTCATACTCCTCATATCCTTCGTGAAGCATTGTCTTGGCATTCTAACTTTGAAGAAACAGGTCACATGCTTCCTGTACAAGCAGAAGCAAAATCGGCTTAATTCAAAGCTTTAAAAAACGCCCAGTTGGGCGTTTTTTTATATCTGATGAAAAGTGTAATAAAACACTTATCAAAATAAAAAAACTCAATTAATCTAAAGGCATCCAAAAAATAAAAATGCCAAGCTCATGTTCATTATTCGCCCCTATTTCGAAACCGATTTAGAAGACGTCATTGCCCTCTGGGAAGTGTGTGACCTCACTCGCCCGTGGAACAACCCTGAAATTGATATTTTTAGAAAGACTGCACAAAAAGATGGTCTGTTTTTATTGGCCGTCAAAGATGAGCAACTGATCGCAACCTTGATGGGGGGTTATGACGGTCACCGTGGTTGGATTAATTATTTGGCGGTACATCCACACTTCCAACGTAATGGGGTCGCAACCGCACTCATACAGCAGCTAGAGAAGCGCCTGATTGCTTTGGGCTGCCCCAAACTACAGTTGCTTGTACGTAAAGAAAATATCGACGTGCAGAGCTTCTATGAACAACTGGGCTATGAAGAAATTGATGTGGTCTGTTTTGGGAAACGCTTGATTACCGATTAAGCATAGACATTTAATGCACCGATACTGCTAGACGCCCCAATCTTACAAAAATTGGAAATGTAAGTTCAAAGATTTGGCTCACATGATCATCAAGCGCAAAAAATACTTTTAACTCGTATAAAGGGTCATCGGCATTTTTCAGTCGATAATGCTTCAACGCAGACCAAGTATTGAAATAATCCAACAATTGGTCAGCAGACCACTGAAACGACATCGACAATTCAGGCATGGGAATTTCTTCATAGGGAAAGGGAATCGTTTGATAGGCCTCGTCGATATAACATCGCTCAGCATCCCAATAGCCTTTCAATGTTCTAAAATAGAGCCTTTCGATACAAGCTTGTAGCTCAGGATGTTGCAGTTGAATAAGGCCATAGCCGATGACAGCGAGAACTCCATCTGATTTTAATGTGCGATTCACCTCTGCATAAAACCGATCAAAGTTAAACCAATGAATCGCTTGTGCCACTGTAATTAAATCAAAACTCTGCTCAGCAAAGCTGGTGTGCTCTGCGGACTGAACTTGATAACTGACATTTTCAAAATATGGCGCATGCTGTAACTGCTGGGTACTGATATCTGTCGCCACCACGGCATCAAAATAAGGTGCCAACAGTTGAGTCAGCTGTCCCGACCCCGCACCACAATCCCATGCAAATTGCGGAGTAACTACATACTTGAGTATCTCTTGAATCAAACTCGCTGGATAACTCGGACGTGCCAATTGATAAAGCGAACTTCCTGATGAAAATAAATCTTTCATAAGCCACCCTCAATCTTATTTTTGATTCGAAATTAACACACCCTCCAGCACGAAAAGCATAATTTTGTCCAACATCCAATCAGATGGAATTTTTATTCAAACGAAAAAAAGCCTCAAACAATGTTTGAGGCTTTTTTGAATATGGTGGCGAGACCCAGGATCGAACTGGGGACACACGGATTTTCAATCCGTTGCTCTACCTACTGAGCTATCACGCCGATGCCGTGTATTAAGCCGTATCTCGGATGAATAGTCAATAAAAATCATCACTTTTTTATTTGATCGAATAAATTTCAGGCAAAAAAAATCCCTAATGGGATCAGGGATTGAAATCTTTAAATTAGCTTTAAAATATGGTGGCGAGACCCAGGATCGAACTGGGGACACACGGATTTTCAATCCGTTGCTCTACCTACTGAGCTATCACGCCGATGTCGCGTATTAAACAGTTTAAGCCGTGTAGCGTCAAGTGTGTTTTCACAAAAATCTTTTGAATGCTTACTTTTACAGCAATATTCAACACCCTTTGCACATTTTTTGATTCACCCTGTGTACTTAAACTAAGGTTCAATCACTTTCCATGAAGTAAAGCAGCTTAAAACGACCTCAAAAAACTTAAATTTTGCCAATGTGCTCTAAGCAACGATGAATCGCGCCACAGCCTGGCTCAAACACTTTCACACCTTTACTTTCTTCCATGCGACACGTTTCTTCAACCAGTCGCTCCGCAACCCCTCGCCCACGATTTGCTGGATGTACCACGATATATTCAAGCGTTTTATTTTCACCCTGCCCGCTACACCAAAGTGCACCAATGACTTTAGTATTAAATTCTGCGGTATAAAGTAAGGTATACTGAGCCAGATTCTGCTCAAGTTGTTCTACGGCATCATGCCCATCGCCAAATTCAGGACTGGTGTCGTACAGTCGCTCTAGCTGGCTGCGCAACTCTTCTTTTTCTAGTGAAGTATAAGCGTGTACGGTAATAGGCATTGATAAACCCTCCTGAGCAATCTAATATGCGGTGACTTCGTTACGGCGAAACATTTTACATCAATTATTTGACGTCTTTGAGGAACGTGTCTATGACAGAACGTATCAGTGAAGTGGTAAGAAATACCAACGAAACCAAAATTCGAGTTCGTGTAAACCTCGATGGTACGGGTCAAGGCACGCTCAACACAGGTATTCCCTTTTTAGATCATATGCTTGATCAAATCAAGCGACATGGCTTATTTGATATTGATAT